>JABXGU010000422.1 GCA_016550415.1 archaeon
ATGGCAACATCATTAATTGTACCTGCTGCTGCCAGCTTTCCAATATCACCACCAGCAAAAAACAAAGGAAACACTGTGTGATTATCTGTTGAAACGACAATTTCATGTTGTTCTAGTGGAATAGTTCCACCATCATCTTCTGCTGGTAAACCGAGTCCATCCTCATAGGAATTAAGCTTAAAATGCGGGAAGATGACTTCCCTCAGGAATTTTGACATCGCTCTGCCACCTGCCCCATGTTCAAGCTCGACTCTGTCAATATCATTCATGTTTTGTCCACCACTATTTCCTTTGACAAGTCAGACCAAGAAACTACCTAAATCTGTTTGCCATTGTTTGATTCCCGAAACGTTTAAAGCCGTTTGACTGTTTTTCCACACCATTCGAGGTATACAATACAATGCCGCTTTGGCAAGGAAAATCAAAAAGATCACCTAGTGGTGCACGTCAGAAGTCTTCGAAGAAACATCGTAAATTCGAAAGAGGTAGCCAACCCACTGAGACAATCGTTGGAGATGAGAAATTACGAATTAAGCGTACAAAAGGAGGAAATCAGAAACTCAGACTTCTCAGCGCATCACATGCAAATGTCATTGATAAGCAAACAGGGAAATCAGAGAAACTGAAGATTATCCAGGTTTTACAAAATCCATCTGATGTAGACCTAGATCGACGAGGCATAATCACGCGAGGGGCAATAATAGAAACAGAAAAGGGAAAGGCAATCGTCACAAGCCGACCTGGACAGAATGGCGTTGTTGATGCAGTTGCCATCGAATAAATTATTTGAATTGTCTTTTTCTCATTTAGCATCAATAACAGCTTGAATGTCTTTCACAATGCACTCTCGACCTTGAATAATCTCAACTTCCTTTGAATCGCATTTAGGGCATTTTAGAGTGGTAAGTAAATCATAGATTGAATTCTGTTTTTGCACAACAGATTCTACTCCACAAGCTTTGCAAGATATCTTTGTTGGGAGTGGCTCAATAGTCACGGTTGCCCCCTCAGCAATTGTCGATTTAGAAGCGATTTCAATCCCGAATAAAAGCTGGTCATGATTTAGCATTGATAATTGACCAATTTGTAAATGAATAGATAAAACACGAGTGGCACCATAGGATGTGGCGGCTCTCTTAACAGCCTCAACAATATTTACTGCTGTGGAAAACTCGTGCATAAATGCATTTCAGAAGTCAAGAGCCTTTTTAGGGTTGCTACTTTGCGAGTTGCCCAAAACTTTATTGCCACGTACAATTGGTTATCAAGACGACCTTAGATGCGAAAATCTGGATACTATTATGTGTACCCTGCCTATTTCGAAGCTGGACGTAGCCGACAAGCTGGTCGGCGTGTACCAAAAAAACTGGCACTCGATAATGTTAATTTATCACTGATTAAAAGCGCAGCACAGCGACTTGGCCTAGAATGTACTGTCGAATCTGAAGCCCGGTACCCTTCATCATGGTGGAGTATACCGGGGCTAGCTCTCATCAAGAAACCAGCAGGGCGCTCAAAAACCCAACTTCTTAAAGAGTTAGCAAAAACCATGAAAACTCTCAAAGCTGCAGGCGCGTCTTGACATGATATCAGGTCTGAAAATGCCAAACATATATACAATAATAGTTTCTGCACAAAATACGTGCTCAACTGGGTTATATCAAAGGTCTTTTTTTCGAATAAGGTTACATAAGACAAGATTTTAACGCAGAAAGGCAGGAAAACTTTTTTAAGCGTCCATGAGTGTTCCCCACCTTCCCCGACCAAATCCTCGCTTCCCAGGAGTCGATTTGCTGCGAAGAATTGGAACGGTTCTACATTTTTCTGCGCAAGGACGCATCGTTGCGCGACTAGAGAAAGCACTACGTCTGGGTACACGTCTTTATACTTCCAATTCTCATCCAATTGGTCGTGTAATCGACATTTTTGGTTCCATAAACAAACCATTTGCAGCTTTGAAACCAATATCACAATTAAACATCGATAAATTGCCTCCCGGATCGGCTCTCTTTAAGGCGAAGGGTTCCTTAGGAGGCGGAGGGAAACGACGAAGGAAGTAAGTGCCTCTACATTAACCAATTGTCCTGACTGTGGAAAAACACGTCTAGTGAAAGACTACGCTAGAGCTGAAATTATCTGTATGAACTGTGGATTAGTACTCACTGATCGCATTATTGATGAGGGTCCCGAATGGCGAGCTTTTGATCAAGAACAACGAGATAAACGTGCACGTGTTGGAGCCCCCCTTACTTTTACCATCCATGATAAAGGCCTCTCTACTATGATTGATTGGCGTAATCGAGACAGTTATGGAAAAGATTTAGCTCCTAAACGTCGTGCTCAAATCTATCGACTGCGTAAATGGCAGCGTAGAATTCGTGTATCTGATGCAACAGAAAGAAATCTTGCCTATGCCCTATCAGAACTCGATCGTATGGCTTCGAGCCTTGGGTTGCCTAGAACAGTAAGAGAAATTGCGGCGATGCTTTACCGTCGTGCGGTGGAGCAACGCTTAATCCGTGGCCGCTCAATTGAGGGTGTTGCGGCAGCGGCATTGTATGCAGCTTGTCGTCAGTCACGGATTCCAAGAACGTTAGACGAAGTTGCTGAGGTTCCACGAGTTGGTAAAAAAGAGATTGGTCGTAGTTATCGATTCATTGCGCGTGAACTCCGACTATCAATACCTCCCACCTCTCCAATTGACTATGTCCCACGTTTTATCAGTGAATTAAAACTTCTAGGCGAGGTTCAAGCTGAAGCAGTTCAAATCCTAAAAATGGCTGCAAGCCAAGGTCTCACTAGCGGGCGGGGGCCTACTGGTGTTGCAGCTGCTGCTATATATGTAGCCAGTGTACTTGGGAATTCGCGACGAACTCAACGTGAAGTAGCCGCCGTAGCTAGAGTAACAGAAGTCACCGTCCGTAACCGCTACAAAGAACTTGTCGAGAAACTCAACCTCGAGGTTCCCCTCTAACAGACTACAAAATGGGCGATTTTTTCGCCCCCTCTCCTTCTTTTTTGTATCGGTGGTTGGAAGCTTTTTTATCCCGCCAAACCATTTTTTAATTGAAGAAATGGAATCAAAAACTATTGCTCTTATCAAGGAAGCAGGTAAGCGTGGACTTTTACTTTCTGAACTGGCTACGCAATTGGAGCAACCTGCATCAAAAATTATCCAAATTCTGGAGGCACTCACAGCTGATGGAAGAATAGAGAAATCAGAGGAGCAACACAATGGCAAATCTGATCTTCGACTTTTTTGGCGTGAAGAAAAGGATTCTGAATGGGATACACTCCAAGGTTGCCCATGTTTTTCTTGCCATGAAATCGACACTTGTGGAGCAAGCCAACCCATAAGTCCGTGGACCTGTGAGAAATTAGGTACTTGGATAATAACTCAGCTTGAAAAAAAATCCTAGCAGGAAATCATTACTGACTCGACCTGAAATTTTTAGCTATAATATACATTTCTGAACTACGTTTAAACGAAGATTTGGGTTTGAAGGACTTGACTGTCTTAAAGAGGCTCTTTAGACGTGTTTCCAGTTCATGGAGGTGAGCTGAATGAAACACCTTTGTCAAAAAATGACCATCCTTCTCCAAAATCTCAGATGCAAGACTAAGACTCTGTTGTGCGAGCCACAATTGTCGTTCCCGGTCTAGGGTTCTATTCCCGGTAAGTTTAGGAGAACAGTCACTCAAAACTACATTTGCAGGGCCGCCAAGGCTTTCCAATATCTTTGATGAGAGACCATGGGTGTCGATGGTACTCCGGATAATCTCAGCACCAGATACTGGTTTAACATAAACTCGATCTATTCCGACAATCCGACGATCTGGATCATTGCAGTTCTCAACAATTACCTGAAGCCAACTACCGGGAGCACAACAGAGATCAACAATTCGACTAGCCGATTTTAAGATTAGAAATCGTTTATCGATTTCCATTAATTTAAAGGCTGCACGGGATCTGTACCCTGTGTTTCTGGCTTTCCTTCGATAGGTTTCGCGCCTGTCCCATTTGCTCAATGTTATTTGTCACCCCTTGATATTTTCTGAAGAACTTGGCAAAGGACAGTTGCAGAAGCAGATGTTCGTATTGAATGTGGTGAGAAATGGGTACGTGAACAGAAGAATCCTTTTTCCCGTAATTCCTTGATGACAGGGGTAAAGGAGGGCACAGGAATATTCAGTTTATCTGATAGTTTATGAAGATCATAATATGTTGGGGGCCCATCAAGTTCTTCCAAGAGTCTTTTTAAAAGACGTGTAAGACGCCTTTCAGAACCAAAGGATTGCCTAGTAACCTGTTGCATGGTTTCGTTCACAAATACTTTCTCTGCTAGGCAACCAGTCCAGAGTGGTCCTGCTCGTGATATCTCTGTTGCACTGCATGAAGGGCAAATCAACTTTTCAGGAACAAGTCCTAGGGTTAACTCCCTGTGACCACAGTTGTCACAATGTGAAAGATAACCTAGTTGGGAAATCGAATTCCAGGCTGGCTTATCTCCTTTCTGAGCTTCACAAAGTATACGGATATAATGGTCAATGTAGAATGTGAGTAAGGGCTGTAAGCCAATATCTTGAGCTGCTGCTTCACGGATTGCACAACCCATTAGCAATCTCAGTGCTAGCTCATGACCATATTCGGTTCTAGCAGGTTCTGCTCCATAACGTTTGATGCAAGTTTGGCGACGTATTCCGACAAGAACCGGCATATCTGTTGCTGTGAGACAAAGGAGAGCCAAAGGTTTCAAAGCACCCACAGCCGCTGTAAGATAGGGGCGGGGAGATCCAAATGGGTCAATATCAATGACATCAAATTTCAAAGAAGCTCTGTTATGACGACTTAAAAGGTGATTAGCGTCTTTGCGGTGCACTTCAATAAGACTGGCAACGCCATTCAATTCTGCATTTCTTTTTACAAGTTCAGAAGCAAGGGGATTGATATCTCCTGCCACAATGTATTGGACGCCTTGCACCTCTTTTGCTATACGAGTTGCACGTACTCCAGTTCCTGCAAGTGGTGTACACACTCTGGCCTTTGTAATTTCGTGTCGCTTAAGAAAGACTTGGATGCCTCCTATTGTTATGTCTCTATTTAGTTCTGATTTTGGATTGTAAAATACAGGCATACTTGTTGAAGGCACTTTCTGAAGTGGTGGGCGAAGAAATTTCACCTGCCCTTCACGATGCTCTTCGTACACGTGGACTAAGCTCCTCGGCGGCTTTTTATTAAAGCGACAAAGTCTTTTGGATTCTTGATTTTCACAAGCTCCTTGAGAGATACAATTGGAATTCCTCCAATTGTTTCAACATCAGGTCGGTCAGAAGAAATGATTGCTGGATGCTCCTTAAGGACATCAGAGAGTCTAGCAAGGAATAACAGGCGTTTTTCGTCCAATCGCGAAAGATGCTTAATTAAGCAGCTCAGTACAACATGACGGCGAAGAGAAGTAACAATATCAAAGGGGGCTTCCTGAGCAATAGTTGAGGTGAGACCTAATTGTGTAAGAATCTTAATTGCTTTCTGACCAAGACGAGAACGGCTTTTTGGAGTTCCAGTTACAGTTTCTACAGTTGTTGTTTCATCCCCAATCCGAATGAAGCTAAGTGGTTCAATTAAATGAACTCCAAGTATTTTCTCAAGGCGCATAGCAACATCGATGTTCGGATTCATCGACTCTCGTTCATATTCATATATAGCACGCCGTGAAAGCCCGATTTCTTCTGCAATATCTCCTCGGGAAAGGTTATGGTTTTCTCGAGCCTCTTTCAATTTTTGCCCGTCGATAACCACATAGACACCTCCCTTCTTTGCTATTATGAAGGGTGTGAAATCCTCTTCAAGCAAACGTCGCAATGTTTCAAGATTAATTGCTGCGATATTTCCCCGGGTATGTACAATCCCATCTTGTAGAGGTCGTTTACGGGTTCGCTCACCGACAATCAATGGCGTGCAACGAAGTATTGGAGAGATTTTTCGTAGTTCCTGCCGTACTTTTTCTTCAACATTATCAATTGTTGAACTGATTTTAATTGCTACACGTACACTGCCTTCATCAACAATACTGTCAAAACAATATTCATCCTCAAATGTCGTGGCATGCTCACGAGTAACATTATCTAAGACTTCGCAAACTTGTTCCTTGTACTTTTCTTTTACCTGCATGCTAAATGTCAAATCCTATTGAACAGCTGTTCAACTACTCTGTTCGCAGCTTTTCATTCTTTCGTCTTCATCACTGAATTTAATCAGCAAATCCTACAACTGTGGTTGTTCTGAGTTTTGTTCTAAGGATAGTAACTTCAGGTGAGTAGATAATTTCCGGGATTGGTGTTTCTCGCCAGACATCAAATGAGGCTGTTACTTTACCAAGTATTCTTAAGAGAGTGAACTGCTCAAGTTTGGAGCCACCAATTGTATGGGCACCTCTACCCATTGAAGTCCGACGGATAATTGTAAATGGAATCATAATTTTTCTATGTAGTCTAGATGGAATTTCTCCAGCTAGAAACTCCAATTCCTCTTTTCGCACTGCGCTAGGTTGACCATCCCTAGTCATGAATATGGGGTCTTCTTCACTGAGAAATTGGCCTAGTGATTTTTTTGTGCGTGGCATATGCTCGTTAAGCTGACCAATCTCTCGCTCAATACGAGATAAGAAACCATTGAATCGGCTCATCTGGCAACACCACTATAAATTGCACTAAAGAAGATATGATCAGCAGTATATGGTTCCAAGGATAGTCGGTCCACAATTGTGAATCCTGCCTTGGTTAACCGCTTTTCCTCTTGCTGAAAAACACGCTTTGGTTTTTCAACAACATCAATACTCCTTGCTTTTACAGCAACATAGGCTGTACCTCCTTCCTTTAGGAATCGTTTTGCGTTTGCGATGAGGATTTCAGCCTGATTAGGTTGCGCCACATCTTGGTAGATAACATCCACTAGTTGTGGTACTTGGAGGTACTCTTCAGGGTAACGGGCATCTGCAAGGATTGGAATCAAATTTGGTCTATTAGTACAAACTTGGATGAGGTTTCGCATTACACGCGGTGCAAATTCGACGCTATAGATAACACCCTCTAATCCCACTATATCAGAAATATGACTCACTGTAGTTCCTGTTGATGCTCCAAGGTAAAGGACACTAATGCCTTGGGAAAAGCCAAAGGCTGACAATTCATGAAGAAGTGCTGCAGATAGCTTGCTACGATAGGGATCCCAAACACGAAACTCTTGTTTTTCTTTCCCTACAATTTGTTCACCATAAACTCGAGTGCCTGGAACAAGATTAACAGTAGCAGGTCGTTCTGTTCCATCATCGAAACGACACCAGAAAAGTCCTCTACGCTCTTTATCAGCACGAATACTCGTCATAATTTCATTTCCTCCTTCCACTTCTCGCTCTCTTGTGGGACCTTCCATCCTTTCTATGAGGCTGTTTTCTTCGAGACTTGATTCGGGTCTGTCTGTGAGGTTCCTTAGGTGACGGTTTAGCTTTTGGACCAGTTGGATACTTTTCTTTCACTTCAGCGATACGCTTAGCCAAACTCTCCTTCAGCTCCTCAGCAACATATTCACCAGAATACATGTCAATACGAGCAGCTATAGCAATTTTCCCAGCCAGAATTCTAGCGATTTTTCCACGTTGCCACCACGGTGCTGAATGAACAAGTGTGTGCTGAAAAATAACACCATGTTTGGGAGGACGTGCTCCTGTTTTCAATGCACGAAATAATGCGCGTTCAGCACCAAGAACTTGAATCGTACTTGAAGGAAGTTTTGCTAATTTCCCAATGCTCCCAGCCAATCCAATAAGCCTAGCTCCCAAAACTGGACCAATCAACCCCCGTAGGTTAGGGGCAACTTCTTGCATTGATTCTTCCAGATATTTTTCCAATCGCTCCCGAAGTCTCTGTAAATCAATAAATTGCTGAGCTAAAGCCTGAATAATTGCCATATCATAGGAACTTATTTCTGCCCCCATCGACTGATCCGAAGTTAAAGGCTTCACAGCATTCTTTGGTAGTAATTCTACCAGTTCCAACTTATCTTGAATTTCCTCACGCTGTCCACCTTCAACTATGATACGTGCCAAGTGCAACATATTCTCCATATTTTGAGTAGCTTCAGGGTAATGCAATCCATACCATTCACGGAGCCGAGACGCAATAAGATTCAAAGTTTTCTCCACATCATCAAGCGCCGCCATCGCCTGCACAATCAATTGATCTTTTTGTTCAGAAGCCTCCCTAATCGCCAGCCGAGACACACGCAATGCAATCTCATGGAGAAAGGCACGACTCTCCGAAGTCATAATTGGATCAAAAATCTTGACTCGAACATTCCGCCACAATGCCACATCCTCATAATGCACTGCCTTAACTCCATAAACCTCACTCAGCGACTTGGCTAATTGCTGAGACTCCACCAAGAACCGCTCCACATCCTTCTCTGCAGCTTTACTAAGAAAGAGCTCCAAAACTGAATCATGTTCACCATGAAGGATACGCTCAACACTGGCTGCAGTCTCCTCTACATCATCCCCTAGACTGGTCTGCGAAATAGGACCAAGATGCTCATCCAAGCACCACAAACCATATGTGCTTAAAATCAAAACGCCATCCATCGAATAGCACAACCTACATGTATACTTCCTACGAATTCGAATCGCTGTTTAAAAGTTCCTAAGGGCAGAATTTCTAACAAAGAATCAAAAAGAAATCAGCAGAAAAGACGAATAAAACGGAAACCCTTATAGCTTGAAGAACAAACAACGAACCAGTGAAACTAAAATGCCCGGTTCACACGGAAGTTTGACGAAAGCTGGCAAAGTACGGAACCAAACGCCTAAGGTCGAGGCTAGGGTACGTAAGACTCCTATTCCTCGTCTTCGGAATCGTCGCAATTACCTTAAGCGTGTTCTTCAGGGTAAGACTGCTGGTCAGCCTAAGCTTACTAGAAGGTAGGGCTTGTTAGCTAGCCAGGTTAGCACTATTCTTTTGTGTTAGCTTACATTCACTATTGTTGATTCTATTTTAGGTGAACGCTAGTTTGCAACGGGTTGCTGAAGAGATTATTCATGCTGTCTTGGACGGACGTGTTCGTAGTAAGGATGATTTGCAGCGAATTAAGCGGCGGCTTTGTCGTCGTTATCATTTGCCTCGTTTTCCTTCGGATGTGGAGATTCTCTCGTTTGCATCAGAGGAGCAAAAAAATCAGATTAGTGAGGTTTTACGGAAAAAACCTACTCGTACACTTTCTGGGGTAGCTATTGTAGCAGTCATGACTAAGCCTATGGAATGTCCGGGTGAGTGTATTTATTGTCCGACTAATATTCCTACAGCGCCAAAAGCCTATGTTGGGGAAGAACCAGCAATATTGCGGGCTAGGCAGAATCAGTATGATCCCTTTCTTCAGGTCAGTAACCGCCTTCAACAGCTTCAAGCAATGGGTCATAGCACAGACAAGGTTGAACTAATTGTGATGGGAGGCACTTTTCCTGCTGCTCCAGAAGCCTATCAAAATGGATTCATGAAGCGGTGCTTGGATGCTATGAATGGACGTGATGCTCCTAATCTCTCTAAAGCAATAAAGTGGGCAGAAAGGAGTCCAATTAGACCTGTTGGTATTACAATCGAAACCCGTCCAGATTATTGTCTTCCTGTCCACATAGATACAATGTTGGCTCTTGGTGCTACTCGTGTTGAGATAGGAGTCCAAACTATCTATGATGACATCTATGAACGTGTGCAGCGTGGTCACACAATCGATGATGTAATCTTGGCTACACAAGTTGCCCGTGATGCAGGGCTAAAGATCTGCTATCATATTATGCCTGGGTTACCCGGTTCTACTCCTGAACGTGATCTTCAGATGTTTGAGACATTGTTCAAGAGTGAACAGTTTCAACCTGATATGCTGAAGATATATCCCTGTCTTGTACTGCGTGGGACTGAACTTTTCGAAATGTGGCGAAGAGGAGAGTATGAGTCTTACACAACGGAGCAGATTATAGATATTCTTGCAGAAGCCATACCTCATATTCCACGCTGGGTTAGGATCCAAAGAATGCAGCGTGATATTCCAAAACGCCTAATAATGGCAGGTCCTACTGCAGGTAACCTAACCCAACTTGTGATCCAGCGTGCAGAAGCCCAAGGTTATGTTATTCAAACAATCAGATATCGAGAAGCTGGATACAAATTGCGAGTAGCAACTTCCAGGGAACCACCTAAGATTGAAGTTGATTCCCTTAAACTCCGAGTTGATGAGTACACTGCTAGCAAGGGTACAGAACTTTTCATAGCATATGAGGATTCAAAGATAAATTCACTGATTGGCTATCTTCGTCTCCGTATCCCTAGCAATGAAGCGCATCGACCCGAAATCCATAATCAACATGCTGCGTTATTACGGGAACTCCATGTCTTTGGTTCAGTTGTAGACTTAGGTGAAAAAACTGAGAAAGCTTGGCAACATCACGGTCTAGGCAATCGTCTCCTTGATGCGGCTGAAGAATACGCAAGCCAACGGGGCTGCCGTAAAATTGTATGCACTAGTGGAATTGGAGTTCGGCAATATTATCTACGCCATGGATACCACTATGATGGACCCTACTGCAGCAAGAAACTTTAAGCAATATCTTGTGAAACATAAATAGTCGAAGTTCTGAGATGGGTGTAAAACTGTGTGTGGGATTATCGGTGCTGTACTTCTGCAAGGGAACGTTGCACCTATTCTACGTGAGTCACTAAAAAGACTCGAATATCGAGGCTATGACTCCAGTGGAATCGTAACTGCAGCCAATGGACAACTCCATCTTAAGAAAGACAAGGGAAAAATCGATGAAATCCACAACAAGCTTAACTTTGACACGCTCCCAGGAAGTATCGGTATCGGGCATACTCGATGGGCAACTCATGGTGCTCCTTCAAAAGATAATGCACACCCCCATCTTGATTGTAGGAATCGAATCGCTGTCGTACATAATGGAATCATAGAAAATTATCAAGAATTACGGGATGACCTACTAGCAGGTGGACACAACTTCATTTCTGAGACAGACACAGAGGTTATTCCCCACCTCATTGAAGACGCTCTCCGTTCTACAAAACGCCTTGATCTAGCCGTAGCTAAAATACTTCCAAAATTAGAGGGTAGCTATGCCATTGTAGTCCTTGACATTAACTCCTCAGGGCTAGTAGGTGCACGGCAAGAAAGCCCCTTGGTATTGGGCTTGGGAAATAACGGTGTATATTGTGCCTCAGATATTCCCGCTTTTCTTCCTATGACAAGGCAGGTTCTCATACTGGAAGATGGCGAAATGGCTTACCTGACTGCAAAGAGTGCCCTTCTTAGTAAACCACAATCAAGCGGGGGTCTTGCTCAAGTACCATTACGTCTCCCAATTACTGTGAATTGGACCATTGACATGGCTCAAAAAGGTGGATATCCACACTTTATGCTAAAGGAAATTCACGAGCAACCAAGAGCCTTACGTGACACTCTTAGGATAAGGAAGGAGGATTTGAAGTCCTTTGCAGAGGTTCTTAATAACCATGAGAACATTTGCACTATCGCTGCTGGTACTTCCTATCATGCCACATTAGCTGCTAAGTATATGTTTTCCCACATCGCTGACCGTCTGATGTATGGTTCTATCGCCTCAGAAGGATCTGATATG
>JABXGU010000040.1 GCA_016550415.1 archaeon
AAGAGGGCAATGGACGCCCCAAAGCCCGAAAGGTCTCCAAGAAGTAAAGAAGACCTTTCTCATACCTAATTACCACATTCAGATTACATAGAGGTAGAGATGAGGATTTTTTCGCGTCTCTACCGGCGTCCATCCATCGAACGGAAAACTATACGAGACCACCCGTGTTCCCGGTTTTAGTTCCAGCAAGAACTTGTCCTTAAGTCGTTTGTTAATTTCTTGTCCCTGATATACGGTCACTACCGTTGCCTTCGCGAGGCTTTGGTTGAAGAAGTTGCCCCAAATCACTTCAACATTTTTGCTCAAACCTCGATGGCGAATCACACTTCGTGACCATAACACACGGAGCGGATCTGCTTCAATCCCAAAGGCATTCGCTCCAAACTGCTCAGCAGCCATCATGATGATTCGACCATCACCGGAACCCAAATCCGCGACAGTATCGTCTGCACTAACTTGGGCTAATTCAAGCATTTTTTGTGCGGTTCCCTTTGATGTTGGCACATAGGGTGCTCCAATTAGTGATGGCCATACTGCAGATGTGCCAACAACAATAACACAAAGGAGAATGATGATGA
Organism: archaeon; assembly: GCA_016550415.1. The sequence goes on from JABXGU010000040.1 coordinate 579, forward strand.
GACTATACCCAAGGATTAACCAAATATCCATCACTCGTTCACCAGAGTCCCCTAACAGTTGAATTATAAATGGAAAAGGTCCACGCACCCACTAAAAAAACTCTATCCAAAGGGATTTCTCGTGCCGTTTCATATTCGATCCTGGAATCGAACTTCCGATCAACTCTTTTTCGATTACTGTCAGCTAGAATCATTCAAAACCACTCTCCCCAATGCTGATTCACTCACTGAGGAAGAAATTCAACAAAAATACCAAGAATTCGACGCAAACGACCCCATCGACATGTCCGACCCACACCACATGGTCTTTATCGGAGAAACACTGGACAGACACCCTGCTGGCCTAATCTGGCTATACCACCGTGCACCCTTTTGGCGATTTACTCAACCCTTAACCTGGATCTATAATCTCCATGTCAAACCTGAGTTTCGACGCAAAGGGCTCGCTAAATTGCTGCTAAAAGCCACTGAAGAATGGACAGCTCAGGAACACCTTACACTCATCGCCTTACATGTCCTTGAACAAAATCACGCTGCACGAACACTCTATGAATCCTGTGATTACAAACTCGTTGCTACCCATAAAGAGAGCTACTTTTACGAAAAACACCTCGATTAGCATAGGAACTTAGAAGCTTTTTACAGAAATTACATATTACCATACAACACATGTCCTATACTGTATTTGGGAGGATTCTGTAACTTGACTCTGATAGCTGATTTGAAGAAACTAGCCTTGGACGCAGGTTTTGTAACTGTAGGCATTGCCACTCCAGATATGCTTCGTGGCTTACCCCATGGATGGGTCCATACGGTTCAAAACTTACTATCACCTGAAGAAGCATTCCCCGCAGTAAAATCTGTCATATTGCTAGGATACTATGCATGGGACAAATCCCTCAATACTGCAGTCGATTCAATCTATCTCCCCAATCGCGAGAAGCAAACACCCAGCGTCCCCTCGGAGCGCTACCAATTTTATTATGAACTTTTGAAAAATAAGGCCTGGACAATAGTCGAATACCTAACCAAGCGAGGGTATGAAGCCCACTTTTCACTTTCCATCCCTCTCAAAACCGCCGCTGTGAGATGTGGGCTAGGTTGTCAAGGAAAGAACACCCTTTTGGTTACTCCAAATTATGGACCGCGAATCCGATTAATAGCTGTGCTCACAAACGCTGAACTTGACAAAGATAAGCCATTCACAGATGACCTATGTGGCGATTGTGAAAAATGCATCAAAGCATGTCCCACAAAGGCTTTGGAACCAT
>JABXGU010000423.1 GCA_016550415.1 archaeon
TCCAGCATTCCAATAAAGCTGTGGCGAACTTCCTCCCACATCCGCATGGTCACGATGCCAAGCAGTGAAGGTTTCCAACCAAGCTTCTCTGTTATTCTCCATCAAATATTTGTAAAACAATACAGCGACTTCCTCAGATTTCATTCCAGGTTTTAATGGCACAATATATCACATCCTTCAAGTAAGAAAGGAGATAAGAGCAAATCCATAGAAGAGTCCCATCTCCATTTTTTAGAACTTCTCCACTTTTTCACATAAAAATATCGTTATTTTAGGATACTTAAAGCCAAAATCAGTCCAAAATTATCCTATGCAGTTAATAATTCATCAAAATGCAGCCTCAAAGGAAGCATTAGCATAAACTCAACAATCTTAAATTCATAGATTCTCTTCGTTCCTTTCAGAAAAACATGTTACTTGCAATCCACCTATTCACACTTCACTAAGAAACTAAGCATAGGTGAGGAAAATGTCAGCTATCGAATTATACATCCCAGAAGAAAAATTAAGCGAAGAAATAAAACGCCTAATTCCAGGAGAAGACACGATACTATACACCACTACAGTATACGTAAAAATAATTGGCAGCAAATATGAGGGAACAACAATCAAGGTTGGTGAGCTTGCCATCACCAATCGCGGAATCGCATTCTTCGCCAAAGCAAAAGGCCTGACAGGCGGCCTAATCTCAAAACTAGGCGGGTCAGTCCATCAATACATCCGCTATGACAGAATCAAACACATAACAGGAAAAGGCGCCAGACTCCAAATCCTAGTTGAACCCCTACTGGACTCAGAAGAGAAAGAAACCGAATACGAACTAATCGTAGAACAATCCAAACCCTATGAAAAAAAATCAACCTTCAACAAACGAAAGGGACAATTCAGTGCATTCCTTGAACTAGCTATCTACAGATACCGCACAGGACAAGCAGTCCCTACACCCACTGAAACTCTGCAACACCCAGCGACCCAAACACGAGCAACACTAGAAGCATCTCAGCAGCCCAGACGTTTCACCTACTGTCCATCATGCGGCGCCTTCCTAGAAGAACCCGCATACTATTGCTCCAACTGTGGCGAATTACTCGACCAATAAATCCCACAATTAACTAAGTAAGCCAAAGACAATAATGCAGAGAACACAGAGAAGAAATCAGGAAACAATACGCCCACGAATACGATCTATCCCATACTGAGCAATTTTCTCAAAAACTTCGTCAATATTGGAGCCATCCTTAGCACTGGTCTCCAAGAAGCTTGCACCCAACTGCTTACCCATACCCTTTCCCTCTTCAGACTCAACAGCCATCTTATCATTAAGATCAGACTTATTTCCAATAACCAGCTTCAAGGCTTTATTAGCAAACCGATCCACCTGACGCGCCCACGTGGGAAGATTCTCAAAACTCTCACGATTAGTAATATCATAAACAAGAAGAGCCCCAATCGCACCACGGAAATACCGCTCAACAAGCGCACGAAAACGCTCCTGCCCAGCAGTATCATAAATCAAAAGCGAAACATTCCGACCCTCAACCCTCAAAACCTTGTTAAAAATATCCGTACCCAAAGTTGCTTTATATTTTGATTCGAATTTGCCTGTTGTGTATCGGCCTGCTATGCTTGTTTTTCCTACTGCTGCGTCGCCTACTACGATTACTTTTAGGGATATGTCTGTATCTTGTGATGAGCCTTTCAAGGTGTTGCCCCCATTATGATTTGTTGTTCTTTCTGCTTGTTATTGTTGCTTTAATCTTTTTCTTCAATGCGAATTTGAAATTTTTTATTTATTTTTAGTTAAATAGTGTCAGGGATTGATGGTCTATTGGGGTTTAGAGGTCGAGTCGGTATAGGTTTACGCCGTCTGCTCCGTGTATGAAGCGGAATTCGAGTCGTTGGATTATTCGTAGCATTGGCGTGTTTGCCATGTTGACTAGTGCTACTAGTCTGTATAGTCCTTGGGTTTTGGCGATTTGTACTAGTTGTTGCATCATTTGTGTGCCGAGGCGTTTGTTCTGGTAGTCGTCTCTGACAAGGATTGAGACCTCTGCGCTTCCTGTGCCTGGTTCTGCGAAGTACCAGCAGTCAGCTATGACTTCTGGGGTGGTTATTCCGTTGTTGTGTTCAGCTATTAGGCACATTTGGGTGCTATCGACGCATCCTTTTATTGAGCGGAGCCATTCCCGTGCATTGGTCCATCCAAACCTCTTTCGTAGTGACTCTTCAGAGGATTTGTCGTAGAGGTCTCCTAGCTTATCGTATTCATCAAAATTTAGTGGGCTAATATGAATGGTGCATCCATCTTTTAATTGGGCGTCACATTCGAACTCTGGCGGGAATAGTCCACACATTTTGATGTTCTCCGAGTCCTTGGCATTTTCTATTATTAGGAATCAACCAA
>JABXGU010000424.1 GCA_016550415.1 archaeon
AGGCGAGTTCATTGGACTTATCCTCAGCTCTTTCATTGTCAGCATACTTTTGGGCAGCGTCTTCTCCTGGCTATTGATGAACGTGCTCCTCTTCCTCTTTCCATTCCCCTATTTTGTACCGTTCCCCATAATCTTACCATGGCTATTACTGCTAGTCGTCCTTTGCAGTGTACTTGTGGGGATGAGCATTGGAACCTATGTTCCTGCACGACGGGCTGGTCGCACCAATGTTGGCCGAGTCCTTCGTAATCTCTAAACTCAAAAAAGGAATTAAGAAAAATGACAACAATGTCCGATATCACCACCGGATTAGTCAAAGAAGAGGAATTTGCAGAAGTTCCTGAAGATTTAGTGATAATGGCTAACGACGTGTATAAGATATATCGAACTGGAGAACTCGAAACTGTTGCACTTCGTGGCGTATCCCTGCAAGTCTTTGAAGGTGAAATCGTCACCATAGTTGGTCCCTCTGGAAGCGGTAAAACTACCCTCACGAACATCCTTGGCGGCACCCTTCGTCCCAGTGCAGGTCAAGTCTACTGGTCCAATATTCGTCAAGACATTTCAAAATTGGATGACCGTACAATCACTGCAGCCCGCCGTGGATTCATAGGATTTGTCTTTCAAGTAGATAATCTGCTTCACCATATGACTGCAAAACAAAACGTTGAATTAAGCGCTCGAATAGCTGGCTTCGAGAAAGATTGGCGCCAGAAACGTGCTGCTGAACTTCTTGATGCTGTTGGTCTCAAAAACCGTATGAACCATGTTCCTGGTCAATTGTCCGGCGGTGAACGCCAACGCGTCGCCATTGCTAGCGCACTTATGAACAATCCTAAACTAGTCCTAGCTGATGAACCTACAGGAGATCTAGATCTAATTAATGGTGAAGAAATCCTAGATCTTTTCAAAGAATTAAACGAAACCTATGGCACAGCTTTCTTAATTGTCACTCACAGCCAACAAATTGCTTCGAAAGCACGACGAACATTAGAACTTCGTGACGGGATAATAAAAGGAACTCACGATGCTGGTGTACTCATTAAAGACCTTGATCGCACCAGAGTACTAGAGCTAGATAACCAAGACCGCCTACCTTTACCTGAGGCAATACTTCGCGAATTGGGACATCCTCGTAGGTTCCAGATCGCAGTAGAAGAAAGTCGTATCATTTTAACTCCATCCGCAGTTGAGGATGCTGTAGCAGTACAGGTACGACTCGTAACATGCCGAATCTGTGGTAAACTTGTTTCCTCGAATCGTGTAACCTGTCCCAACTGTGGAACAGCCCTTTAAAGCCACAATCTCAGTATATCTGTCACCTTGCAATATACAGCTTGACTACACCAGTGTATACTCCATTTTGCACCATCTCGTTTTTATCCTAGAAACTTTATGATTCGATACAGGACGGAGTAGTATATGGTTGGGATACTAATTGCTGCAGGTATCACCACTCTCATAGTTATTCCAATCATATACCTGTTATGGCGGATTTCCAGTAAATCATCAATCACATTACTGCTCCTAGTCCTTCAGTTACCAATGAGCCTAATACTCAACCTTACAGTGAAGAATTGGCTGAGTTTGGGAATTATCGGTTTGGGGCTTCCCGAGTTGTTTATGCTCATATTACTCCTATTCGTGGCTCCCTTTACAGAGGAAGCAATCAAACTCGCAGGGCTCCCTTTAATTCTACGTTATCCACCCACCTCTTCAGATAATGTTGATGTTGAAACGAAGGTAGGATGGAAACAACTTAGGGCTGCAGGATTAATGAGTGGATTAGGTTTTGGTGTTGGCGAAATCTGGGCATTAGCTTGGCTAGTCTTTCTGACCCCTCAGGGTGCATATCCATGGTTCTTCTATCAACCCTTTATCATTGAACGAGCACAAGTTGTCTTCATCCATGGATTGATGGGATTGGTCTCCTACCTTGGTTATCCACGCTGGCTTCCCCTCTCTTACCTCGTAGCAGTAGGACTTCATGCTTCTGTTAACGCACCAGTAATCCTTCTGAACCTAGGACTCATTACAACGATACAAGTATCCCTCTTCATCACAGTTTGTAGCGTTGCCGCTTTCTTCATCGTAGCAATAATTTTGACGACACCTGAGAAACGCAAACGCCGAAGACCAATTAGAGGCGAGTAATGAGCTTGTCACGATTAAAGAGATTCACTGCTAGCCTGTAGAGTCCATAGTCTACAATACACAGAATCATGACCCCTGCAGCGAAAATCATCCAGTCGATACCGGTACCGGAGAGAACCGGACTAAAAGAAAAGAGCATGCTGGGCATTACTAAAACGCCACCAATCTGATAGGCCTCATACACCTTGCTCACACGACCAGAGACGATTACCATCATCCACACTGCTAAAATTGAGAACAGTGGTGGCATCACTATTCCTTGGACAAGTGCATTAGGCACTGCCAAGGGCCACGCCCATAAAAAGGCTGGGTTAAGAAAAAGTGCCATTACATTCACAATCGCAATTGTAAGGGCGAGATTTGCATAGGCTACAATCATGCCAGGTACAAATGCTGTAAGTAGCTTCCCGATTAATAGCTCCGAATCTGTTAGAGGTGTAGCTAGGAGCGGTATGAGGGTGTTGCGTTCTTTTTCTCCCACAATGGAATCAGCAGCTATCATCACTGGCAACATCACAGGCATCATGATTATCACAATACCCATGGTAGACGACATCATGATATTGAAGAAGAAAGGATCGGGTATTGGAAAACTGAAAATGATCCAAGCAAAAAGGATGGCCATGAGAAATGACATTCCAACAAGCATCCCTGGAATAGATTTCACTTGACGACTTTTAAAGACCATTCGCATTTCAGTGCGTGCCATCATCCATGATTTTCGTAGCATGTTCATTTACCTCCAATCACTCTGAAATAGACATCTTCCAGACTGGGCACATGTTCACGCAGTTCTACAATGTGTAAACCTGCCTCAACCAGTCCCCGAATGATTTGTGGATTCTTCTCATTTGCATCTCTCACAACATAAACCACTTTGCTACCCTCCACTCGCACTGTTAAAGCTAGGCCGGTAGCCTTGATGGCTTCACGCGCTTGCATCGGATCACTATCTGCAAGGCTGAGTTCGAAGGTGCGTTCAGTCCAGAACTTATGACGCAAATCCTGAGGACGCCCGACTTCTACAAGCTGACCATGAGAGATGAACGCAACACGATCACAGAAGAGTTCCGCTTCTGAGAGAAGATGCGTACATATGAAGAAGGTCTGTTTCCATGTCTCACTCATTTTATCGATAAATTGGCGCACCTTCTTCGACATAATGGGGTCCAGACTTGATGTTGGTTCATCTAGAAATACT
>JABXGU010000425.1 GCA_016550415.1 archaeon
GTGAAACATCACTAGTGTCGATACCTACAAAACGATCATATGTTTTGATGAGGGCGCGATTCTGACCCAGTAATTCATTGGCTTGTTTTAGAACGGATGCACGGATTGTTTTTACAAGCGTTTCAAAATTTGTAACAAAACGGGCTAAGACCGGTAAGACTACATTGAAACCTCCCTTTGTAGAAGGGACAGTTAGGGCACCTAGGTCTCGTCCCAGTTTTAGGTCAAATGCTAGAAGTTGTGCCTTTATTTCCGCAAGTTCCCCTAGATGATTACGAAGGAGTTCGACGAACAAGCGGAGAGCCTTAGCTAGTGCATCTTCAATCTTGGGAATGCCTTCATCAATTCGTTTTTGGAGTCTTCGTCTTTTTGGATGCAAGGACCATGTCGTTTTTGCATCACGGTCGAAGCCTTCAATCGCAGTTAGCTCTCGATCGATATCACCAATGACTGTCTCAATTTCAGCGGGAAGGGATCCAAGAATTGACTTTGTTTTTGAACCTATATCTTTAAACATTGAATAGGACTTACGGAGCTCTTCGAGTGATGTTGTCATAATCAAAGCCCCCAGATTATTTCACGGATACGCTTCATTAACAATTGGATGAGAACTTCTTAACTCTTTTGAGGCTATACCACATAAAAGCAATAACTTCAAGATATTATGATAGATGGAATTTTAGATGCAAAAACCCCAAATTCCTGAAAAGGCCCGTAAGAAGTTGCTCCAAGCAGGGAGAATTGCTGCACAAGCGCTTAACTATACATGTAAACGAGTGGAATCTAATAGCTTACTATTAGAAATTGTTGAAGCTGGAGAACGATATATTCGTGAACTTGATGGTCAGCCAGCTTTCCCCATAAACATTTCAGTGAATCACCATGCGGCCCATTATACGCCAGGATTTGATGATTCTAGACGAATTCCAGAGAAGGCCCTGGTAAAAATTGATTTGGGAGTTCACATCGATGGATACATTGCAGACACAGCACGTACAGTGATTATCGGTGGAGACGCACGTATAGAAAAGCTGAAAAAAGCGGCGGAGGCTGGGCTACAAGCGGCAATTGCCACAGCTCGTGCAGGTCTACGTGTTTGGGATGTCTCGAAGGCAATTTCTGAAGCAATGCGAAGGATGGGTTCTCGACCCATTGAGAATCTAACAGGGCACAGCATTAAGAGATTCACTCTTCATGCTGGAATCTCTGTGCCATCTGTTGCTCATATATCAGAGCGTGTAATGTCGCCAAGACTGCAGGAACACATGGTTATTGCCATTGAACCCTTTGCAACCTATAGTCGTAACCCAAGTGTTGTTGGATTGGAAAGAGGTGGCATATTCGGCTTTGCACAAGTACGAAATCCAAATCACCCAAAATTACGCCAGCTTTTCAGCCACATGAAAATGAACTATGCACAACTTCCCTTTGCTTCAAGATGGCTTTCAGAATTTGTAAAACCAGCTGAAATTGATACTACTCTATCTGCACTTGAAAAAGAAGGATGCATCCATAACTATCCAGTGTTGGGGCTGACTGACAAAAAATTCATTGCCCAAGCAGAACATACCCTAATTGTAGAAAAGGATGGCTGCACAGTAACAACGAAGGTAAAGTGAAAAAGTGGTAATCGAATGAGACATATTGATCTTTTACGTAATCTAATTGCATTTGACACAGTGAATAATCCAGCACAAGGAAAACAGCCAACTAGAGAGTGCCCAGAATATCTGAAAAAGCATTTAGAAAAAGTAGGTTTTTCTACTGAGATTATTGAGCAAAAGGGGTATTATTCAGTTCTTGGCTTGCGGGGAAGAGGTAGACCGGTTACCCTATTTATTGCTCATTTTGATGTCGTTCCCATTGGTCCGGGCTGGAATACTGATCCTTTTGATTTAACAATTAAGGAAGGTAAAGGATATGGACGTGGAGCTGCTGATGATAAGGGAAATGTAGTAGCGCTTCTATTATTGGCAGAGACATTAAGCAAGAAATCTTTTCCTGGCACTGTTGCCTTAGCTATGACAGGCGATGAGGAGACTGGTGGAAATAATGGTGCATCCATTGTCAGGTCTCGTCTCGAAGAGCAGAATCGCTTCCCTGATTATTTAATAACAGCAGACGGTTTAGGCATGAAAATTATCACGCGAAGACGCAACACATGCGGCGTCACCATCACTGTACCTGAAAACATAACCAAAGTGCAAGGAACACTTCAAAAGCATCGCTTCACAACTGAGTTTTTCGGTCGAGAGAGTCGCCACTCAGCCTATTTTCTGCCAGGTATTGACCGTCACGCCTTTTTAGCTGCATCAAGTTTCCTTAATCATAACCCGCACTTACATATTGAGAGTCTAGCTGGGAATTTTGTAAAGGGTAATGTCGTACCTGACTGTGTAGAATTGAATTGTATAGATCCAAGTCAGAGAACTTTAAGAGATTCGAAGGTGGTCTGCGATGGAAATCTGGTACGTCTCATTCGATCACTATTACCAATCTCAAGGATGCAAATTGCGGCACTTCCTAGTGATTATGGCGTAACTTTTTGTCCCAATCTGTTTCGTGGTACTGATGAAAAATGGACTGTCCTTTTCGATGGTCGAGTAATGACCAAAGATGTGGAAGCGGTGGAAACAGCCCTTGATACTATTCTTGCTGAGAAACTTAGCGGCATAAAATATCAAGCAACAGTCAGTATGGGAAAAGCTTTCATGAATTCCCCAATTACTTCTCTTCTTGTGAAAACTGCTCAATCCATTGCCCAGTCTTTCAAGTTAAACCCGCAGCCTGTTGAACTTGGTGGTGCCAGTGACACCAGACATTTCACCGACCGTGCTGTAGAGGCCATCGATTTTGGACCAATTGGTGATAATATTCATGGTTCCAACGAGTTTGTCATTCTTAACAGCATTCCCCTAACGAGTAAGTTCTATATTGAGCTAGTTCTAAAAATACATGAGAAAATGTCTGAATGAAGCTATTTTAACACTTTCAGATTTGATGCGTTAGTGCTAGTCACTGTTGTACAAGGACTAAGATTTGACAGGAAATTCAATCAAAGAATCTGGAAAAGCAAAATATAACACTCCCATATCTTCTTGTGTTTAGAAATTTTAGAGATGGCAAGGGATAAACCGAAGCTTTTTCTCCGGGCGCAAAATCTGGGTATTGACTCTTCACCCAAGGGGTTCCATGATTTTTTCAGGAAAAGCCTGAAGACACCATAGACCAATTCGACAAGTCCGACCAATAAAAATAAGCTATATAGGAAGCAGTTATTGGTGACTACCTCAACGTCTGGTTGTTCAATCGTCAATATGGCGTTTGTTTCTCCTAGAACTTGCCTAGCTACCAAGCAAAGTCACGCCAAGCACCAAAGGAGATAAGGACGTCTCAGTTGATATTGATGTAGTGAGTGTATCCCCAGCCATCTAGTTACACCACTTGGAAAACCAATGTAAAGAAAAGAGCCTTTGTTAGCCCTAGTGCCCCAATGATCTCTAAAATGGCAGCAATAACCACTCCGACTGTGAATATAATCCTAACAATTTCAGCGACTGCAGCTGATATAATCATTGCGAGATAAATCCAAGTTCCATTCCTCAGGATAGTATGTGTATAGTTTTCAGCGTGGCTTATTTGATCTAATGCTCTCGTAGTCTCTATGACACCTAATAATGAATTCTGCATTCGTATGGAAGGAGTCCTAGATACATTCCGATGGGCCCGCTGAATCTTATATGAATTCCCACGATTCCACTACTATTTTGGACGACAAATATCCCAAGCCAACAGCGAATAGAAGAACGAGCCAGCGTCGATATAATTCAATAAGTATGTCCAGATCTGATTAAGTCCAGGGTCATTCAGAAACGCATATACGAATGAAATATATGGCGCGATAATACTCAGGAAGAAGTTCAATATGCCTACCACTAGAACAACAAATAAACCAAGCAGGGAAAAAACAGAGGATCCAAAGGAGATAAAGTAGAACATACTTGATGCTAAAGCTGGCAAAGCAAGCATAGTCCGTTGACTTGTGCTGAGTTGGACTGTCATGTAGTAGACATACGGATCAGAATACCATTGTCCTGTTGCCCAACACCACCAACTTGCTATGGCGTGTACAATTGATGAGCTATGAGTCGCAGGAATCCCATTGCCAGGAATTGTCAGAACCCAGGGACCGGACATCGCCATAACATAGCTTCCGCTATACCAATTGCCACTGTAATAGGCGCCACCAATTGTTGGCCTTCCATCCACCCAGCCCCAGGCATACCCATTCCCATACGGAAATGGGGGAAATTGACCCCAGAATAAATCAATCACTGCTAATGGAAGGAATCTATGTCCCTCAGGATTGAGGGTCTTTGCTACAGCGAGTTCAAAGAATTCATAGATATTGTTCATTGCGAGTTCTCTGCTACCCCGAGTTGCGTGCATGAGTGTAGTGATGCATAGTGACGCCAACTCCGCATCAATAACTCCGTCGAATCCGAGAAATCTAGCCTCCGGTCTTCTACTAGAAGCTATTTGTACCGCTTCTTGCGAATAGCACGAAGCAAAATATTGACTCTCTGATGGCACACCTAAGGCTGTTCCTACAAAGTTGGTCCACCGAATTGTTTGCGAACCTTGCACAATGCCATCCTTAGACCCGTGCGCCACATAAATTACATCGGAGATGGCTCTCCACAAAACCATAGCGTGTTGAGGACTGCCATACTCAACTATAATTGTACTTGGGAATTCGCTTTTTATTCTACTAACAACCGCAATCTCTCCTTCGCTGTTTCCAAAGAGAACGATTATTGGGTTAACAAAAGGTGTGGAAAAGGCAGAGATAAGTGGGACACCACAAAGAACCACTGTGATACTTAATACAATTCCTAATTTCCATCTTTTTATATAAGGCACCTCCCACCCACGAGCATATTTGAGTCTTATCCATTTAAGGTTTTGGCATAGTGATTTGAAAAAGCAAGACATGTGACCTGACTGGAACTATTTTCACTTCCACCATCTGGTTCTGAAACAGAAGTATAACCATCCAAAGGTAAGTCCTATCGCATAAAATCCAACTGAATGCGGGGAATATACTATGCTGAACGCCCCTGCAACAGACAAGATGGCGATAAATATTGCAATGGCAGTGTAATCTTTACGGTTCATGCCATGTCATCCAGTAATGGAATAAGTTGGTATCCCTTAAATATTATGTTTTTTTTCTGGTAGCGATTTGTTAGAATTCCGAGAGTGCTGAGGGAAAGCAGCACCTCTTTTTCTTATGGGAGAAGAGGAATGTGCCCGTTTCAGCAATTTCAGGGTGTATTTTAACAAAATTTGTTAACAGTATGCGTTAATCAGGGCTTCTGGATAGCCAAATACCACTATTCTTATTCTTTTACTAGAGTCTCGTTTATTGTCAAGTAGCTAGTGGACACGACAATACGCAAAATGACAATAATAAACGTCAAGAAGACAACGGCGGCAAAATAGCTCATTGAGATAGATAAGAAATCAGCTATAAGACCAGTTACAATTGCGCCTATGAAACTGGTAACACCTGAAACCACATTAAATGCAGCAACAACACTACTCCGACTTTCTGCCGGTGATGAATCGAGCAGCCATGATGTACTACTCACTATGAAGAAACCTGTTAAGATTCCTCCTGCAATGTTGCTGGGTACCAAGAACCAGATATTTTGAGTGATTGCTCCCAATCCGTGTGAAAGGGGAGCTAGAAAGATGAGAAATCGGCTTATGAATAGTATTGGTTTCCGACCAAGGATATCGGTGAGTATCCCTCCAACGATTTGGGCTGCTCCTGAGCAAACTATGAAAAGTGTTGATAAAAGAGCGATTTGAAAATCATCTGCAAGTAAGATTCCTCTTGTTATCACTGGAAAAAGGGGCCATGCTGCGCCCATCACAAGGAAGAAAAAAGCATTGACTAGTAAAAAATGATTGAAATGTGGTGTGGCTGCAATTACTTTTCGGAAACCATTTTCAGTGTCTTTTTCGCGACGCAGGGTTTCATGTAAGGAAAGTGTACATATGATTGCGATGAAAATTGAAGCTGCCCCTACTATGAAAGGCAATTGATGTGGTGCCAAGAAGACTATGGAAATATTAATTGTATAGTAGCCAACGATGATGAGTACAACGGCAGAAACAATGGTACCAATTACCTGAATTGCCCCGATGAACCGCCCACGACTACTCGCTGTGGTGAGATCTCCCAAGATGCCATTCCACGCGGGAATGGCAGCGGAGCCTATGACAGTGGGGACTAATAGTAATATGATTAGAGAAAGCGAATTGGGAGCGAGAGGCATAAAGGCAGCGGTCATTCCAATGGCGAGAAGTCCTAAAAAAAGAAAGGGGCGACGACCAAAACGATCAGCAAGGTTACCCCAGACACTTTGCAGGGAGGCATTGCCCAAAGTGTTAACGCCTGAAACCATGGATTGTTCGAGCCCAGTAGCACCAAGGTCAACTGCGAGTATACCCACATAAGCCCAAATGATGTTTGCACCAATCTGCCATGACGACCACAGTGTGGTTAACCGTAACTTTTGTTGATCGGGTGATTCTTCATCATTGCCCGCATTGTCTACCATGTTGAATTGCCGCCTTTGAGACTGGCGTTTCTCTGTCACTGAGTAGATAAACCTTCTCAAGATGTTGCGAACCACTTAAGACTTATACGGGCTCAAAAAATAGCAGAATAGTTAGGAGGATTATTGATTTGACTTCAATAATTGCACAAAAGCTTCGTCAAGCGCTGACTAGCCATGAGGAATGGCGGAGTCAATGCCTTAATCTAATTCCTTCAGAGAATATCACAAGTCCACTTGTGCGTCAGATGCTGGCATCTGATTTTGGTCACCGATATTACTGGGATGATCCATGGTACGGAGGACAGAAATACTCAGAGCAAGTAGAACAGCTGGCTATACAAGCTGCGAAACAGCTTTTCAATGTTAGATATGCGAATGTTCGACCACTTTCAGGTCATATGTCGCTGATGACCGTATTGATTGGACTTTTAGAACCGGGGGATTCTGTTGTAATTTCTAGCTTTGAAAATGGCGGTTATCCATTAAATCTTCAGGCTAGATTTCCTCTTAACATTCATTATTTCCCTTACAAAGAAGACTCATTCGTAATGGATGATGAAGGCGCTGTAGAGCTTATCCAGAGGGTTAAGCCTAAGGTGGCTATTCTTGGTGCGAGTCTTTTTCCATTTCCTCATCCGGTGAAAGCAATCGCAAAGGCTGCACAAAATGTGGGAACCACACTTGTTTATGATGGTTCACACGTGTTAGGTCTCATTGCGGGAGGAGAATTTCAAGATCCCCTAGGAGAAGGTGCAGACATCCTTCTGGGAAGCACACATAAGACATTGCCAGGACCACAAGGTGGAATCGTACTAGTGAAGAAAGATATGGATTTAGCAGAACGAATTGATTTGACACTCCGACCACCTCCGGTACTAGTAGACAATTTTCACATGCACCGTGTTGCAGGGCTTGGCATAGCTTTGACTGAACTAATCCAATTCGGAAAAGAATATGCTCACCAAATTGTTCAAAACGCCAAAACCTTGGCAAGAACACTACACGAGAGAGATGTTCAAGTTGTAGGTGCAAAATACGATTTCACTGCATCTCACCAGATACTACTTAAGGGAAGTGTCGCGGAAGGTCATAAAATTCGTGATCAGTTGGAGGTAGCTGATATTATTGCAGATGCGGGAGTAAGGTTGGGTACTCAAGAAGTAACTAGGCGTGGAATGAAAACAGCGGAAATGAAGCAGATCACTGAGTTAATCAGTGATATCATCGTATATGGTAAAAATCCAGCCATAGTGAAGGAGAAGGTACACGAACTTACAAAACACTTCCAAAAGGTGCACTACTGTTTCGATGAAGAAAAATAAGTATACTCTTTCGTTTCAAGTGGCTTAGAATTTGCTTGTAATATTCCCAAGAATAAAGCAAGTTAAAAAACATATTCCGGAAAGGTTATGGGTAAACATTTGCCTTTAACATATCATACCATAGGGGATATTATTGATGACAGAGGAGCCAACCGAAGATCAAGTAGGAAGCATCTCAGAACAAGCTGAGAGCATCGATTGTCAAGAACTCCAAGACCAGGTCACAAAGCTCACTGCACAAATCAAGAGATTGCAATCTAAATTAAGAGAAGAAAAGGATGGAGTAACAAAGCTAACAGCCCAAGTGGCAAAGGAAGAGAAGCAAGTAACAAAACTAACAGCTCAAATAGAAAGAAAAGAAAAACAAGTAGAGAAGTTAACAGTTCAATTAGCGAAAGCGAAGGAGCAAATTCAATCCAAAACCAAAAAGGCGAGAGAGCTAAGTTCAATAAAAACAGAATTAGAAAACCAATTAGCAAAGGAGAAAGAACAGCATAAACAAGTTGAAGAAAACGCAAAAGCAAAAGAAGAGCATTATCAGACACAGATACAGGCTTTATTTAAACAAATTGATAAACTTCGTGCGGTTCTGAAGGAGCGAAATTCAGAGATACAGCAGCTTCAAGAAGAAATTCTGGCGAAGAATGATGCAGAAGTAAAGGTCCAACCTAAACCAATTCAAACAGTAGCTACAACTCAAGATACGGGCATTCAAGACACAACAGTACTAAGGCGGCGGGTCAATGATCTTGAAATGGAATTACAACACTTAAAACAAGCACT
>JABXGU010000426.1 GCA_016550415.1 archaeon
AAGAATCCACAAAAACCTAACTCCACTCTCTAGGTGTCAAGAACCTTTTAGTAGGCTTTCCGCTCTTCCTAGATAACGGGAAGACGAGGTGTCCTTCAATGGAACGAAAGACTTACTACATCGTTTTATTAGTCATGATTGTCTTTATCACCCTGGACGTCACATGGGCAATTCTCAACTATATTTTGCCAATGTTAATCTATGGATGGATTGATATCGTCCCAATCATACCGGGAAGTGGCGTCACAGATTGGCTTATCCTCTTCTATCTCCTGCCATCGCTGGCCATTCCGTTTTACCTAGTAATGGCTGTTATTACCCCACGATGGCTTGTGTTGCCCTTAAACCGAATCCTCAATCCAGGCAGTGAAGTTTACTACTATGGTGTCGACACCAAGAACCCCTCCGAGCTTTATACGATTTTTCGACGAGCAGTGTTTGCACTGCTCCTAACCTTTGGGCTCTCCTTAACAGTCGCGGCCTATTTTGGTGAACTTTTCATCTACTGGGTACCTGAATTACCCTTGGTTGTAAATTCCTGGAACATCGCTGCCATAATTTTCCCCGTCGTGTTTGTAGCGTTAGGGGTGATTTTGCCCTCATCGTGGTTAATTGACGACACGAAAATCCTTTTTCATAGCCAACCACCCAGTGGATCCCAAGAACTCTTCAGTGCGGGACGAGTTCTCACCTACTTACTCGCTGGATATGCTGGAATATCGGTAATCATTTTTTATGGTGGCATTATCTTCTACATCGGTTTAATCTACGCAACGGCATCTGTGACAATCTGGCCCTGGGTTCCAGCCTGGTTCGTGGTTTTAATTACCTTACTTAACCCCTTCATTGTCATTTACATCCCTCTATTGATGCTGTTAGCCTACGACCGGTATCTCCCTTGGCTCCAAAAACATCTCCGAGCCTACATGGATTCTCGTGGAACACAAGAATTGCAGCAGATGTGTGTGGTAGACGTAGATATTTCTGAATATCTCGGTTCAGAACAAACAGATGAACCTCTGCCAAGTGTATCATCCAAGGAAGGCAAAGAAAGAAGTAAAACTCACATCATTAACAATGATGATAACTAGTATAGTGTCCGACAAAGCAATATGTACCTTTTATCGTACTATTCCGTATGGATTCTATTCGCCTTTCAAAACAACTCGAATTTGTAACTGAAATTGACAAGCTAAAACAAGTACTCCGTGAATCCTGGCTTGTTGACGCCAGTCGCAAAGAAACGGATGCAGAACATTCCTGGCACATTGCCCTCATGGCACTTTTACTCAGTGAATATGCCAACCAACCCGATATTGATCTCTTCAAAGTACTGAAGATGCTACTTATTCATGATATTGTCGAAATTGATGCGGGAGACACTTTCATTTATGACAAAGAACTTGCCAAAAGCCAACATGAGCGAGAAACTAAGGCCGCTCAGCGCCTCTTTGGTTTACTCCCTACAGACCAGCAAAACGAATTCCTCAAGTTATGGAAAGAATACGAGGCTCAATCCACATCCGAAGCAAAATATGCCAGGGCAATTGATTCCATGCAACCCCTTCTCCTCGCATACCTCAATGGTGGCTGTTCTTGGAGAATCCATTCCATAATCAAACCCCAAGTCATCGAGACGAAGAAACACATGGGCAACGGATCCAAAGTGCTGTGGGAGTACACACAAGGAATACTTGAGGATGCAGTGAAAAAGGGAATCCTCAAAGAATGAGCTATTTCTTCTAGATACGTTGTTAGAGTTCTTTTTTTCCATCCGAAAGATTCAAACTGTCGAGGGAATACGGCTAAGCCATGAAACTTGAAGACATCTACCATCTAATAGTCGAAATGGGTAAAAAGGCTGATCCCCGTGGCGAAGAGAAAGTTCAGAATGTCCTTAAGGCATCCAAAAAGAAGCTAGAGAAACTGGAAGGCAAGAAAAAAGACCTTGCCGACAAAGATGTCACTTGGAACCCATACACGGATTGTCGTCTATTGTACGGAGAACCCGACCGAGAAATTAAAAGCCTCCTAGCCGGAATCGATATCACCCCCGGTGAAATCGTGCTCGCAGACCGGCTTCGAGACAAGGGCAAACCAATCGATTTAGTCTTAGCCCATCATCCGCATGGCTTGGGAACTTCTCGGCTCGATTTTGTAATGCGCCTCCAACCTGAGCATTGGGCTAAAGTTGGTGTACCGATTGCCCAGGCTGAATCGGCGATGGCGAAACGCCTCAAACAAGTCCACTGGGCTACAAAAGCCAGAAACCATACACAAACTATTGATGCTGCTCGATTGATCGATATGCCATTCATGTGTGCCCACACCCCAGCTGATTCACTAGGATATCAATACCTGACCAAGTTCCTTAAAGAAAAGAACCCACTTACCCTAGGTGAACTAGTCGATACACTCCTCGAAATTCCCGAATACCAAGAAGCCGAGAAAGTAGGGGCAGGTCCTGAAATCCTCATCGGCAACCCTGAAGGAAGTGTAGGAGAAAAATTCGTATTCTTTACAGGTGGAACAAGCCCTGGACCGGAATCTATCCCCAAACTTGCTCGAGCTGGGGTTAGCACCATTATCACAATGCATTGGACAGATGAACTCAAGAAAGAAACCGAAAAAGAAGGCATCTATGTTGTAATTGCAGGGCATGACAGCTCCGATTCTATTGGCATGAATCTAATTCTCGACGAATTGGAAAAGAAAGGCGTCAAACCGTATGCCTGCTCAGGTTTCTTCAGACACAAACGCTCATAACCTGTACCTACACCAATGATTGAGAAGCAAAGCACTCTTCACTAATCCGAATAGAACCTCCCCCTCCCCAGGTTGCATCAGAAGCAAATGTTTTTGCGCATTCTTTGAGAAGAAGCTACGAAGTGCGCCTCTGATTAGGGCAAATAAAAGAGGGGAGCCGGTGAACAAAAGGTCCAACCGGCACGAGTTCGCTGTGTTTGGCTACTTTTCTTTGTCAATGACTTCTAATTCTTTGCCTTTGGTTTCATAGGGCTTCGTAAGGAATGAGAGCAATGGGAATATCATGAAGACCCCTGCTACCATCCAGAAGATCATCCAGTTATTAACAAAGGTAGAGAGAATGACAAAGGCGATTAATGGCGCCAGGACGTAGCCAAGTCGTGAAGCAGTGACGGCAATACCAACGCTTGATGACCGCACCTTCGTCGTGAAGATTTCAGTCACGTAGGTGTAAATCCAGGCGAGAACCATCGCCATGAAGAAGTAGATACCCCAGAAGAATGCGGGTAATGAGAAGAGACCTAATCCAAAGAAGCACACAATTGAACCGATTGTTCCAAGAACCAGTGTGTGGTTACGTCCCACTCGCTCTAGTAGGATACCAGAGATAATTGCACTTAATGGGAGCATGAGCCCACCTATGGTAAGAATTGTGTTCCACTCTGCAGGTGTCAGAAAGGTTAGGAAAAAGACACCAGACCAAGTTGTTCCGAGTTTGAAGGCGATTGTCCACATGAGGTATACTAGAGACGCAATACCTACATAGAGGAGGTCTCTCCGACCCATGGATCTAATTGCTTCCATGACACCGAGGCGTTTCTCTCCGCGTCCCCCTTTGACTTCTTTCCAGCGGAAAGTTTCTTGCATAAATATCCAGAAAATAAGCAGGACAATCATGAAGATAGCCATTATCCCATAGCCCCATCGCCAGCCTAAGAGATCGATGATGTCTGATCCGATGAGGGCATAAAGAGGAATAACGCTGATTAGGAATGCAATACTTGAATAGTATCCCCGACGCTTGGCAGGTGATTCTTCAGCAATTGGCACTTCCCAGAGATTTGATGTGGTGCCCA
>JABXGU010000427.1 GCA_016550415.1 archaeon
AGGGATCCTAAACGAAGCATGGAATGGGCGGCTGGTGGTGTTGCAGCTGAAAGTTCGATTGGGACTTGGACTGAATTAACGACTGAGAAACCCTATATGAAAAAGCTTGCCGCAACCGTCTTTGAACTCACTGGGAACGTTGCTCGCATCGCCTATCCTATTGAGCTCTTTGAGCCTGGTAACTTGCCTAACATCATGAGTTCTGTAGCTGGGAACGTCTTTGGATTAGGCGATCTGAAGTACCTTCGATTACTCGATATTAAATTTCCGAAAAAAATAGTGAGAAGTTTCCCAGGACCTGCATTTGGTATTCCCGGAATCCGCGCTATCATCAAAGTACCAGAACGGCCTTTAGTTGGAACAATTGTGAAACCTAAACTTGGACTTCGAACCAAAGATCATGCTGCTGTTGCCTATGAAGCTTGGGCAGGGGGATGTGACATAGTGAAAGATGATGAAAATCTTTCGAGCCAAGCGTTTAATCCTTTTGAAGATCGCGTCATCGCAACACTAGACCAACGCGATCGCGCCGAAGAGGAAACTGGGGAAAAGAAAGTCTACTTAATCAATGTCACCGCAGAAACCCAGGAAATGCTTCGGCGAGCTCAATTTATCGAAGATCATGACGGACGAGTAGCCATGATTGACATTCTCACGTGTGGTTACTCAGCTGTATCAACTCTTCGAGCACAAGGCTTCAATCTCATCTTGCATGGACATCGAGCAATGCATGCAGCCTTCACAAAGCTTCCTCAACATGGGATTGCCATGCCAGTCATCGTCACTGCCTCGCGGCTACTAGGAATTGACCAATTACATGTAGGAACGGCAGTCGGAAAAATGTCTGAAGATCGAGAGGAAGTTGAAACCAATATTCGCAAATGCAAAGAACCACTTGCAGGGTTGAAACCAACCCTGCCTGTAGCGTCAGGGGGCTTGCACCCACGACATGTCCCAACCCTTATTGACATCTTCGGAACAGACCTGGTTATCCAGGCTGGTGGAGGTATCCATGGGCACCCCAATGGCACACGAGTTGGTGCAACTGCAATGCGACAAGCCGTGGATGCCACCTTGGCTGGGTATTCTCTTGAAGACTATGCCACATCACACCCAGAACTAGCTGAAGCTCTTAAACATTGGTCAACCATATAATGGTTTTAACTATTAATGTAGGCGCATTAACCTCATCGAAATCACTCAATGCAATGATTTTTGCTAAATGGATACTTCAAATCATTATGCCGTCTTGATAAGTACAGTTAACCCATACTAACTAATAATTGAGCAATTATTGCAGGAACCCATGGGACGACTCCGAATACTACGACGATTAGGCCAGGTATGGGTTTATCTATACGTCGTTGAAAGAGGGCAACCAATACGGCAACTCCAACGAAAAGCATCAAAGCTGAAGCTAAAGCAATGCCTATACCAAAATACACCAGTGAATGCGCAACAATAGCAGAGTAAGAAACGATGTCACCAACTCCCATGAATGTGCCCCCTAGCATGGTTCCTAAGAAATCCATACCATCAACACGCTTTTGCCAATCTGGTTGGACCGCTTGAGCAGTAAATATATCGATGGCTGCCAATGCTATGAAGAGTACAAACAAGGGAAGGGTAGGAATGGCAACACCCAGAAAAGCACCAATGCTACCACCATACCAGACCACCATTATTTGTTTACCCCACTTTGGTAACATGTCGAGGATGATGAATAGAATTGCAAACATTGAGAAGTAAATCGAAGCGAATGCTACGATAGAATAAAGGAAAAGGTTTGGAACGCCCTGTAAAAAGAAGAGCAAAATGATGTGTCCAACTAATAACGTGGCTAAGAATAATAGCGGTGAGAGGAGCACTGAGACAAACAAACGATCCGGATGAACGTTAGAAAATCGAAAAAACAGATTGAGAATGAATACAATGCCCAGGCCTATGCCTGCGTAAAGTAACACCATGTAGACGTTTAGTGGGAAAGGGTACGCTGTCTCTAGAGAAATATATGAGAGATCTGTTGTTGTGAGGAGAATATATGCTAAGAGCCCGCCATATAGGATTGCTATAGCAACTTGAGCTGCAATTGTTAGAAACCGTCGTTTATCAAAACTCTCACTCATAATGTTCACCTATGAAAAAAAGAGAGGGGGGTAGGGCCGAAGCCCTACTTACTGCTTGGTTACTTTCGGATCCGGAAGAAGTAGACACCAGCAATGATGATGATAACAATCACCACTACGGCAATGCCTACATAGATCAGTGGGTTGAATGGCGGTGGACAGGCTGGTCGCTCTGGATGAGTGATACCAAAGTGCCAGTCTTCATAGCGGTCTAGGATGATGTATTGTCCAGTGACGCGGGTAACCCACTTGTATGCACCGGTTCCCGTGAAGTCTAGTGGAGTTTCAGGGCTCCAGGTGAAGTTGCCGGATTCGTATGGTTCCCAGATGTGCTTCGGTAGGATCTGCACACTCGTAGCCTGAGTGAAGGTAACGTAGCCAGTGTTGTTGGAATAGATTTCCACTGTGTAGTCGTCTGGCGTATCAATCTTGTAAATGCTTGCAACATTGTCCGCCGTGTATGTACCCCATCGATGAATAACATCAAGGCTGTACGCTACGTCTTCAGAGGTGAAGTCTTCACCATCATGCCAGGTGATGTTTTCGTACAGTTCAAATGTGTACTTCAATCCGTTTTGGATATCACCAGAGGCCGTGGTTTCTTCAATAGTCCAATTATAGGCTAGGTTTGGTGCAGCTGCGGATTCCTCATCTAGAGGATCAACACGCCATAGGGTATCATAGATGAGACCCATGATGGTTTGTGTGTATCCTGATGAGCTGAGGATGGTATTTGTGAAGTCCATTCCTTCTGAGAGCACGGTGATGTATTCAGTTGGGTAACAACCGTAGGGACCACCTGCTGCTTCCTTCAGACGGATTTGTTGTAGAGTGTATGGGTTACCATTCATTCGGTTAATACCGAATTGGTTGACATATCCTTCCCAAATATCAGTCCGGTAAGCGTGGGTGTATTCGTCGTTGTAGCAGACAATCATGGGCATTTCTTCCATGAGAATCGCACAACAATTCCACGCCCAGTTCCGCGCTTCCAGCCGAGTTGGCGCATTCATGAATTGAGTGCAGTTGTAGTCATATTGTGTGTTGTTGTATCGGTAGAAGAAGGAGTTGTCGCCACCTTCAGTGTGGAAGAAGTCGTACAGGAGGGTTGGGTCACCTGGTGGGTTGATGTTCCAGCTGAAACAGCCTAGGCTGTAATCACCTGAACCGAGACCAGCAATTAATGCGTTGAAGTCTACTTCAACAACTTCACCTTGTAGACCACATTTCTCCATGCCAGCAACTTCTGCTAGACAAGCTTGGATAGCTGGGTCATAACCAGCTGAGGCCCACAGCTCAATCTTCAAACCATCGGGAGCAGCAACGTCACCACGCTTGTCAATTCCAACATCCCAAGCGTCATTGTCGTTTGCATCATAGTATCGGTAACCTGGGTGTGGTGAGTCAGGGGTGTCGATGATGTTCCATGCATCAAGGGTTGCGTTTGCACTGGCAATGTCCTCTGCATAGAAGTGTTCTGTCATCTCCTCTTCATAAGTCCAATACGAGAAGGGCAGAGGAATGGGGTTGTCCATTACTTGGGCAAAACCACCTCGTGCATTTGTGACTACGACGGATTTGTCGAGTGCATACGATAACGCGACACGATACCCGGTAATGTTAGTTGGGAATCGAGCGCAGTTCATGGTTAGTTGCCGGTAAATAGTACCTGCAACAGAAGAGACTGTGATGGCTGGATTGGATTCCAGTTCAGCCACAGATTGGTGTGGGATTCGCTCGTCATAAGAGTACACTGAACCTGATTGAAGAGCAAGCAGTGCTGCTGCAATATCCTCTGATGGATAGACGATGAAAGTTAATCGATCAACGTAGCCACCGTGAGGATCGTATCCGCTCGGATATGTCCAGTCAGCACGAACAGACGCTTGTTGGGGAGAAATGTACGCAAGAGAGAGGAAGAGACCCACTAGTGCGATAGCTGTCACTAAAGAGATTTTCTTTAATTTTGTCAATTCGGAATTCATTCCTTCCGTTAACTACCCTTGCGGCCATGCAGTTTAGCACTGCCGCTAAAGGTCAGACTTCATCCTCCAAGGAGCTATATATACACTATGGTACAGGCTACTACACGACAAAATACCCTTGTTTTAATGAATGGAAATGGCTTGAAACGCAATTCTAAGGGTGCCTCAACTCTTCACTTGAGCTATTTTGTGTTGTATTCCTTTTCTTTCTCAGCTTCATCAAGATCTTCGCTAAGAGGGGGCGGGATGGGACGTTGTCGTTGTAAGGATCTTGTACTTAGTTCAAGGGATATTATCATGACCAAAAGAATGCCAAGTGATAGGAGTCCAGCAAGAACAACCATGCCTCCGAAAAGCCCAATAATAGCATTTGTTGTCCAAAATCCAAACATAATGATGCTGCCAGTAATAATCAAGACAATTGGAATAAGAATTGTCCAACGTCGGTAAACAACTTTCACTTCACGTTTTTTTGTCATGTTGGTCTCACGCCTTACTACTAATTTTGGATATCTCAGTGGTTGATTAGATTAAATCCTTGGTTTTGGGTTCTATTATAAATTCATTGAAAAGTAAGCCAGCAACTGTTCCGAGAGTGAATACCAGAACAAGAGGGAAAAATAATGGAACGGTCAAAGCGAATTGGGAGATTATGAAGAAGGTGGTATCTTGGATAATTATGCCTAAGAAAACAGGGGCTGAGCGTGCTATTGCGAACGTGAAAATTGAAATTATCATTGTGGCGACCATTGCAAGTACGGCATCTTTGAATTCAATACACATTATGCCTAAGAAGAAAGCAGGGATGAATAGGAGAAAGATTGCTAGCTGAGTAACTATTGGGAAGATATTC
The DNA here is from genome assembly GCA_016550415.1 of archaeon. The sequence goes on from JABXGU010000427.1 coordinate 4,965, forward strand.
GTGTAGGTCAAATGAAGAATCGATGTGGTGATTATGGTTGCACCAATTATCCCATACACTGTAAAGGCTAAGCGTATTCGAGTATATGACACGAATTCCTTCTCCTGATGGCTTAGTGAAGAATTTATCCATATTTGATTCGTGGATCAAGAACTCCATAGAGAACATCGGCGATTATATTTGCAATAATTACTGTCGCGGCAATCATAAAGAAGATGCCTTGGGCTGTTGGCCAATCATTGGCGGTCAATGCTCCGTAGAGTAGTCTTCCCATCCCGAGCCATATGAATACCGTTTCGGTGAGAATCGCACCGCTTATGATGAAAGCAAAGTTGATGGCTATCAATGAGATTAACGGGAGAAATGCATTTCGTACCCC
>JABXGU010000428.1 GCA_016550415.1 archaeon
ATCTGGTCCATGAATACTGTGCAATCTGCCTTCTTGTAGGCGATTCTTTCAATTCTTTGAACATAGGGTCTTAGCAAGGGCTGTATCGCTGACACATTATTTGCCCAAGCCCCACTAGCAAATTGGATAATTCTTGGATGTTGCTTTCTCTTTGCTAAGTAATATGTGACGAGAGGGTCTGGAGTTATAATGATTTCAAATTTACTCAGATATGAATCAGTTAATGATGCTACTTTTTTACTGAAAAGCATCTGGTCTATGAAAGACAAATAGATGTACTCGAAAATACGACCCAATCTTGAACTTCGAAATGTTGTAAGAAAGAATGTTGGTAGTGGGTTACTAATAGCAAGTGATTTTCGTCTTCGAGGTTTTCGAGCAAGAACTTCTACCTCCCAGCCATGATTGGAAATTGCATAATGCATTATATTGGCGAAGAGGATTTCAACACCACCTCGAATAAATGGATATAGTGACCCAAGAATTAGGCATACTTTACGTCTGGTCACTTCAGTCCCCCCTATTGGATTTCTTCACAAAAAACCAAATTAGAAAATTGGTTATGGGTGTTGCAAACCTCTTTGGCAAAAGGAGTGAAGCTTTTTTGATTTCATTCTCTGAAATTAGATTTAACAATCGAATTGGTATGAAATAAACTAATGCTGAAACTCCAACAATTAAACCTATTTCAATGATGGGAGAAAATCGAAGCAAATGAATTATTACTGCAGGGATTATCATGCTGCAGGCAATTATTAGGAAGGGCATTACATGGCGAAGATGCAAACTAATTTTTTCTACACGTTTTATCCATATGGCAAGTAGCATGGTAGAAATCAGTGTATTTGATACGTATCCTATTACCACATAGTATAATCCAAAGGGCATCAATAGGAACATGAGGAGTCCACTTACAATTGCGGATGAAACTGAAATTACTAGTAAGAGATTAGTTTTGGCTTCAGCGATTAAAACCCTATAGTAGGGTCGATAGAACAGGAAAAGAACGGGTTGGATCATTAGAATCAAGAAATACCTGTAGGACCAGTAGTAACCTAGTGTGTGAAAGAGGATAAGAAAAAGAGCAGGTGCTATTATCATAACGCCAATGATTAATGGGAGAAAAATAAAGAAGGCTACTTTCATTGTCCACCGCATTTCATTTTCAAGCTGTTTAGATCCACCTTCACCCAAGGCTTGGGTTAAATGTGGTCCAGTGGCTGAATAGTAGCCTAAAGTGAAGGTAACAACATATGTTGTAATACGTACAGCAAATTGATAGAGGCCCAGTTCTGATGGAAAGCTCTGGAAAATAATGCGAATTAAAACTTCATTGAAAAAGAAGATGAATATGAACGAAATATTTGCTGGTAATGAGAACGAAATCAGAGGTCTTAGTGGATATATTCGACCTTTCAATGACGAAATTTCTCTAAGGGAAATAAGTAGAATTATCGTTGTAAACACGCTGACTAGAACCCATTTTAGTATTAACGCGGTTATGCCAAGCCCATAGATGATTAAAAGGATGACAGCCACTTGTGCGAGAGTGTTTGCAAAAAATTGGGCTATTCCCAGTTTTCTAAATTCTTGAAGTCCACTTGAAGCACTTGTCATGAATAATGAGATATTAGTTACAACTATGGCAAGTGTAAATACCAAAATATCAAGTAGATTAAACTGCCCCCCAAGTCCAAGCACATAAGTGAATACAAAAGATGTTACGATGAAAGTAACTATTGCAGTAATGGGCACTAGAATAAGAGTTAGAACTAAATTTGTTTTAAGAAGTCTATTCAAATTCTCTTCGTTTTCTTCACCCTTGGAAATAGCTAGATATCGACCGATAGCTGTGTATAATTGTAGGGGTATAAGCGTCACTAGAATGGAATTCATCATTGTGAACCATGAGAAAATGCTGTAACTTTCTGTCGTAATGTATCGTGTGATTAGCACACTAATCCAAAAGCCAAGAACTAAGGATGCAACGGGGCTAAGGCTCAGAAAGATGCTACCGCGAAGTACATGCCCTTTCTTATCTGACATTTTTTTTCTCGGGTTAGTGCTAGTCATCATTATCCACCAGTTTTGCTTAGAGAAAGGGCAAGCAAGTTGAAGTAATAATATAGTGTATTTGTTTTTTTCAATAGATGAGGAGAAAACATTTCATTTTATAAGATTGATGGAAGCAAGCCTGAGTCTGCTAGGATTGCCTTCAATTGAAATATTTGTCCAAAGAAAGTGTGAAGTGCCCACATATCCTTTATTCGGTAGTAGATATTCTAAGCTAGCATTTTCATTTTTCAATATTTTTGAAGTGCCCTTTGCCATTCTTTGACGAGATTTTCAGTTGTGCTTTCTAATTGTTATCGTGCACATCTAGGCTGTTGATATGTGACGCGATAGCGGACTTTGAATGTCACCTCATCTTCTTGTTCGAAATCGATGACAGAGAGGCTGATGGGCGATGCAGAGTCTAGTTCGAAGATGAGGTCTTCAAAATAGTCAAGAACTCCGCAGGTCCTACAGAAAGCACCCATGAATCGAACATGCAATTCGTTTCTATCGAATATTATGAGTTCTGCATGAGCCTCAGGGCTTCTTAGTTGGTTAAATCTTGAAATTGCTCGCTGTATTGCATCTGGTGGTTCAGACATAATCTTCTCGCTGTTTCAGGAGTCTTTGAAGCTTACGCATTTCCCTGAAGCTAGTATCACGTCTATTGCTTCAACTCTGGGAAAAGACTTTGAGCAAAACCTAACGCCATCACTTGGATAAAGGTTGGTCTAGCTTCGGGCGGAAAAACCTCTACCTCATCAAGGAATCGTTTTCGTATTGCGCTCATAATTCCGGATTGGGAGTGTTCCTCTCGCCAAGCCTTCTCAATAGTATCTCGCCAAGCATCCAAAGTACTGAGTGCGCGATTTAGCACTGATTGGACATCGGAGCCTGTTACTGCACCAAAATGGCTGAATATCAGATTGGATGGATCACAACTCTGGAGTTTTTCCAAGGACACACGATAAGCAGAAAATTTGAAGCTAGGTGGAAAAGATGTAGGCGAAACTCTGTGATGAACAGGACCAAAAAGGCCTGCAGCATCACCCGTGTATAAGGTTCCCGATTGACGCTCATAATATGCAAGGTGGTCAGAAGTATGCCCCGGAGTGCCAATGGCTTCTATCTCAATGCCAGCACCAAGATTAAGAACATCGCCATCTTGGAGCTCCAATGTTGGAGCATTTTGAGGGAGTGGCTGAATATCTTCAGCATGGTTTCCAAAGAGTTGCCTTGCTCCAACATTCAAATTTTCCGGATTATGCAGAGTTGCTAGAGCATACTTATGTCCTGCAACAATTGCGTTAGGCAGTTTAGCGGCTAGAGGTGTGGCACCTCCACAGTGGTCACCATGGCGATGAGTTACACATACATATCTGACTTTATCTCGGGAAATTCTATGTTTATCCAGTTCGGAAAGGATTCGAGTTGAACAACTAGAATTTCCTGTTTCTATGATAGCTGTTTCCTTTCCCTGCACGATAAGTGCCCCAGTAGTTCGGGCACTCTTCCATCCATTGATGTCAATCAATTCTATTTTATCTGATAGTCGCTTGGCTTCAGTGATAATCGGCATTTTAAACCAGCTTGATATCTTTTGTCAATTCCTTCAATTACGCTATTAGAAAAGACTTTTTCCATCTAGTTTCATTGGCACTAGATAACTTCTTACAGAGAATTTCATTATGCCGAGTGAGTGTGATGGAACAAGAGCCAATACGGATCACCCGTAATAGCTATTGTGTTGGTGGTCCTAACTTTACAGATTCTGGTGATTGCCTCATTTACCTCGTGAATGCAGGTGGTCCACTCGTCCTAATTGATGCAGGTCTTGGTAGAAGCGTCGACCAGATATTTCGTAACATTCAACGAGTGAAATGTAAACCTGAAAATATTGCTCTACTAGTGTTGACGCACGAACACATCGATCATGCTGGTGGAGCCGCAGAAATACAGTCTCGGCTAAAATGCCAAGTAGCTGCTCATCAGGCAGCAGTCCCTACTATAACTAAGGGCGATTCAGAAGTTAGTGCTGCAAAGTATTATGGAACTTCGTTGACACCTTGCCCTGTTGATATTTCACTCGAGGGGGATGCTGGGATTATCCCCGTTGGCAGCAGCAAACTACATTTTGTGTACACTCCTGGTCATACGAGGGGAAGTATGGTCTTGTATTTTGATGATGGGGAAAGGCGGGTGCTCTTTGGTCAAGACTTACATGGTCCATTCAGCCCTGAATGGGGTAGTGACCTTGATCAATGGCGGACTTCAATGCAATTGGTACTTGCCCTAGAAGCTGACATCCTCTGTGAAGGACATTATGGGATTTATCGAGGAAAATCTGCTGTTCGTCAGTTCATTTTTGGACTCTTGGAACAACAAAGTGGGTAAGCAAAAAAGGTGCAGATTGAGCTGTGTTTCTCTAGCTTCACTACATTAATATGTATCATTGATGATATAGATTTAATGCAAATTCATCAACAAATACTCTACGAAGTGAAGAAAAATGAAGATGAAATTAGGAAAGGATTCTGGTCATATTCACCTTCCTGTTTTTGTGAATGAGGCAGGTCCCTTTGATTTTACATTGGATACAGGAGCCGGAATGACGGTGATATCTAAAGCACTTGCAGACCAACTCGGCGTCGAAACATATGAGGGTGCTAAAGTAAAGGCAGCTGGTGTGGGGGGAACTCCAATTCCAGTTAGATCAGCAAAGGTAAAGAGTATAAGCCTAGGAACAGAAATCTTCCGGGATAAAGAAGTCGTCGTCATTAATCGTGGTCCAATTGCAGGATCCGGATGCTTCACTCCTGGAATCATTGGTCACGACGTTTTGAAAGACTATATCATCCTGATCGATTATCGTTCTTTAACGGTCATATTCGAAAAACACCCAATTCCCAAAATTCTAGACAAAAGGAAGGAAATCAACTGGATTCCTTTTCAGTACGTTCCAGATACACACTTGATGAAGGTTCCCGTTTGCATTAATGGAGAAGGTCCCTTTGAATTGATTCTTGATACAGGGGCTTCAGGAACGGTTATCACTCCATCAATAGCGAATGAGTTAGGATTTGTCAATGACTCGGCACAGAATAGTGGACAACAAACTGCTGTACACGCGAAAGGGTGCGACGAAGGCGTGTGCATTGGACCCGCTGGTGTAGCAACAGGATATGGCGCGGTGGCGAAGACTCTCTCTGTTGGAACAGCCACACAGAAGAACATGCAACTTGGTGTAATTGATCTAAAAGTGGTTTCCCCGAAGGGTGAAAAAATAGATTATGGGGTGCTTGGGTATCCTTTCTTGAAGAATTATACTCTGGTTATAGATTATCCAAACAATCGGTTTGCATTGGTTAATTAAATGGTCAAGCAGGCACTCAGGGCATCTGTCTAAAATCTATATCACAGAAGATATATTATTAGGCTCATCTGACACCTACTCTCAATAACCTCAACTAAAAGCCACTTGGCAGTACAAATTCGCTGCCAAATAATCTGGTCCAAAGAGGTGAAATCCTATTCCTCCCATTCAAGCGCGTGAAAGAATCCGAGCTGCCCCTTTATCAAAAATGCAAGACATCATTCGTGTCATTAGCCAAGACTCCTCTCTTCTCATATACTCCTACTTGCAATTATTCGGGAAAACAACCCCCTCTGAACTCAGAGAAAAAACCGAACTTGCCCACGCTAGCGTATTCAGGAGTTTAGCCCTGATGACCAAGCTAGGTATTATCACTAAAGAGGAAGATCCGACTGTCACGGACCGGCGATTCCGGACACACTATTACATCAAGCAGACTCTCGGTGAACTGCTGGAGAATGCTACATCTGAGGGATTATTGCAATACGCACAAGAAAAAAAGGAATCACAAATCGTAACCAACTGGGTTCAAACCTGGGAAACAGTTCCTCTTCAACTTAACCAACTCACAACACGGCTCATGCTCTCCATGCGCCATACAACAGAAACTCCAACTCAGGATACTTGTCTAAGAGTTGCCAAAATAATTGGTTTTCATGTAGCCGAAGAAGGACAATTCGAAGGACTTGATACTCGAATCAAAGAATACATAAGCGATCTTGGGGCGCATCTTTCAAAGGTACGGAGAAACTGGAAAGAACCACTCAAGCGACCAATAGCCATCGCTATAAGCGTGATTTCACTAAATCCCGAAGAGGAATGTGACGCCACTTGTCATTTTGGACCAGTAAAGGAGTAGACCTATTACTACAGCGATATTCAGAATATAATGATTGTAGCGTTATTTGGATTATTTTTCTCTTTCAAGTATTGTTGCAGTTCCCAAACCAAGACCACAGCACATGGTCACCAAACCATAGCGACCTTTGCGATCTTCCATTGCATTGAGGATAGTGGTGATAAGACGTGCACCAGAAGCTCCCAATGGGTGACCAATGGCAATTGATCCACCGTGTACTGCTAGACGTGGGTCGTTTAGCGGGTCAAAGCCTAGAGCCTTTCCTGTTGCCACAACAACACTTGAGAATGCTTCATTGACTTCAAGGAGGTCGATGTCATCTAGTTTCAATTCAGCACGGTCAAGGCATGGAGGTGTAGCAAAAATGGGTCCTTCCAAACATGTAACTGGTTCTACGCCCACAACAGCCTGTGCCTTGACAATGGCACGAACTTTCAATCCCAATTCATCAGCTTTATCTCTGGACATCAACATGACAGCGGCAGCACCATCATTAATGGGGCAACTGTTACCAGCAGTGACTACGCCACCAAATAGTGGCGGCAATTTGGCGAGTTTCTCCAATGAAGTGTCCCGGCGTGGGCTCTCATCTTGACTGATGACTTTAAAACTTCCATCTTCTTGGCGTGCTTTAATCGGCACAACTTCATTCTTGAATTTGCCTGCATCCCAAGCCGCAACAGCTTTTTGGTGGCTCCACAAGGCAAACTTGTCCAAATCCTCACGAGGGATTTTATATTTCTCTGCCATTTTTTCCGCGCTCATTGGCATAGGGATAAACTGGTATTTTTTGATTAATTCTGGGTTGAAGGCAGCGTAGCCATCGCCAAAATCGGATCCGATGGGAAGCCAACTCATATGTTCAACACCAGCAGCGATAACGATGTCTGCATTGTATGTGGCTATTGATTGAGCAGCAAAATTAACAGCCTGCTGTGATGAGCCACAAGCACGATTCATCGTAACACCCGGAACAGTGTATGGGAAATCTGCACCAAGAACTGATAATCTTCCAATGTTTGCACCTTGCCATGAGGTCTGTGTGTTGCAGCCCATCATGACATCATCGACAGTCTTTGGATCGACTTTTGTTCGTTTGACAATTTCGCGCAAGACATGGGAGGCTAATTCGTCAGGGCGAGTCTTTGCAAAGGCTCCATTCCTTTTACCAATTGGTGTACGAATTGCATCCACAATTACGGCTTCACGAAGCTCTTTCATGGTATACAACCTCTTTGATTTCTAGTTCTTTACCTATTCACCCTTGTATTCTGGTTTACGCTTTTGCAAGAAGGCTGAGATTCCTTCAAAGAGATCCTTGGTAGAAAACAACTTTCCAAAGGCTTGGGCCTCATATGCGAGTCCGATTTCCAGTGGCACTTGTGTTGCATAGTTCAAGCACTGTTTAACAAGTTTCAAGGCAATCGGAGATTGTTCAGCTAGGGTTTTTGCGAAAGAACGAACTTCCTCTTCAAAGGATTCATTGGGGTAGACTTTATCCACCAATCCAATCTCTAGAGCTTCCCTTGCACTATATCGTTTGGCAAACATGATTGCTTCTCGTGCCTTAGCTAGACCAATAAGGCGCGGCATTCGTTGGGTTCCACCCCAACCAGGAAGTAGAGACAAGCCCACTTCAGTGAGTCCAATCTTTGCACTTTCTGCTGCAAGACGAAAATCACAAGCTAGCGCTATTTCGCATCCACCACCAAAGGCGTAGCCATTAATAGCTGCAATTACTGGTTGTGGAAGTTTCTCAATCATGCTAAAGAGCTCGTGGCCCTTCGAGGACAGGAATTGACCTCGTATCGGAGTAACACCACTGCTAAATTCGGATAAATCTGCTCCAGCCGAAAATGCCTTCTCGCCAGCTCCTGTGATTATTAGAACTCTAACATCTTTGTCTCCTTCGATTTCTCGGAAGCCATTCTCAAGATCCATTGCGAGCTGCTCGTTAAACGTGTTCAATTTGTCTGGTCTGTTTAAGATTAGCCATCCAATCCTGAGTTCAGGTTCTTTCTTCAGGAGAATTGCCTTATATTTCATCTAATGTCAACCTCTGAAATTCTTTGAAAATGTTATAGCCGTGGTAGTATGACGCTTCAATACAAAAAGCGTTGCTATGGTTGTTATCAATGGTAGACTATATACAAGATAACTGTGATTAGTTAAGGGTAATTATTTGCCTTTGAGAGGTGTGCCGTATGAAACGGTTCTGGCATAAGAACTGGCCTGAAGGATTCCTCCACGATATTGAGACCCCCAATATTACAATCCACGATGCACTTAGGGACACCGTTGAAAAATTTCCCAATAATCCTGCGTACTATTTTCAAGGAACTATGCAAACATTTCAACAAGTTGACTCCCTAAGTAACAAACTCGCCAATGCACTAATTGAACTTGGAATCGAAAAGGGTGACCGGGTTGCCTATATTCTACCTAATGTCCCCCAATCTCCTCTTGCGCTATTTGCCTCCCTCAAAGCGGGTGCAATTGTTACACCGGTAAATCCGCTCTTTAGGCAACAAGAACTTCACCATCAACTCAAAACCTCAGAAACTAAAGTACTCATTACACTAGATTTATTCAGGGACGTAGTGGAAGCAGGTCGGAAGGAGACATCAGTCGAAACAGTCATCTACACTCGTACAGGTGAATACTTGCCAAAGGCAAAAGCAGTCTTAGCCCGTCTATTCCGAAAAATCCCCCACCCGACATTACCCAAAGACCCTGATGTTCGTTATCTTCAGGATCTGTTAGTACAACAACCAGACACTGCACCTTCAGTCAGGGTAGAACCAGATGATCTAGCTGCCCTTCTTTATACTGGCGGAACAACTGGACCACCAAAGGGTGCAATGCTTACTCACAAGAATTTCATTTTCAATGCTGCTGCTGGGAGCCGCTGGTTCAATGTAAAACCAGGTCAAGAATGCTTTGTTGGACTACTACCAGCATTTCACGCATTCGGATTTTCATGCGTCATTGTACTCTCCGCATTTATTGGAGCTGCTGTAATTCTGATTCCTAAACCTAATCTTAAAGAAATCCTCTCCAGCATACCCAAGTATCAAGCCACAGTTCTGATTGCTGTACCAACCTTTTATGTGTCCATATTGGCCAGTCCTCTCCTGAGAAAATATAATCTCAGTAGCCTTCAACACTGCTTCTCTGGCGCTTCATCCCTTCCCGTCGAGGTGCTTGAACAATTTCAACAACTCACAGGATTTTACCTCGTTGAAGGATATGGTATGACTGAAACCTCTCCAATTCTAAGTCTTATCCCTGAAGGTGTTCTTCGCCCCGGATCCGTAGGTATTCCTGTCTTCAATACTGACATAAAAATCGTTGATGAAACTAATCCATCCAAGGAAATGCCAATTGGTGAATGGGGCGAAATACTTGCTCGTGGACCACAAATCTTCAAAGGATACTGGAATTCTCCGGAGGAAACAAGACATACATTGGAAGGGGGCTGGATTCACACCGGTGACATAGGACGCTTTGACGAGGATGGCTACCTTTACATCGGTGACCGCAAGAAAGATCTCATTAAGAGGAGTGGCTATTCGGTCTTTCCAGCAGAGGTTGAAGCGCTCCTCTATCGTCATCCTGCAATAGCTGAATGTGCTGTAATTGGTGTTTCTGCTCCTCGTGTGGGCGAGGAAGTCAAAGCCTTCATTGTTCTGAAACCCGAGTATCAGGGTAAAGTTACTGAAGATGAAATTCGTCAATGGGCAAAGAATGAGATGGCAGCTTACAAGTATCCGCGTATAGTTGAGTTCAGAGATGAGCTTCCAAAAAGTGTAGTAGGAAAGATACTGCGCCGCGAACTCCGGGGCTTATGATTGTTCTTTCCTGTAATTTCTACACAGATTAGTTGAGTGTAAAGATTTGGCCCTCGGTTGGTGAAGTTGCATTGAATCCATACTCTGTTTGTAGGGTTGAAGCAAGATATTGGCAGGACTTTGAATCACCATGCATTGTGAGGATTGTTGGATTGCCCTTAACTGGGTGGAGATATTCTAGTAATTGACTTCGACCAACATGACAACTGAAGTCAAATGATTCAACATTTGCTTTGACATGTATAGCGCGACCTGATTCGTCACCAGAATGAATTGGAAGATATCCTGTATCTAGGAGTTCCGCGCCAGGTGTGCCGGGAAGTTGCTTTCCTACGAGAAAGATGCTGCTCCGTGCATCATTAGCTATGGCTTTGACATATCGTTGAGATGAGCCGCCCTTGAGCATGCCTGCTGGTGCAATGATAATTGAAGGTTCTTCAATGGCTTGTCGTCTATCCTTTTCAGTTCGAACAAATGTTACCTGCTCCATTGCCTCTTTAAGCAAAGTGCTACTTGGGAAACTCTTAGCATGATGAATCATCACCTTTGTCACAGCTCTTGCCATTCCATCTAAGTAGATGGGGTAATCAAGACCTTGATTTCGATACTTGGTCAAGACAGATAGCACTTCTTGGGCACGTCCAACTGCGAAGGAGGGCACAAGAACTGTTCCATTGATTTCAAGAGCATTTCTAACCGATTCTGTGAAATGCTTCTCCACCTTCTCGCGTGGAGGATGTTCATGTAGCGCATATGTGCTCTCAGTAATCACGAGGTCGAGTTCACCATAATTTCGGATATCACGTGCACCCTTTGTCAATTGTGTGTCATTGGTGTTCATATCACCGGTATAAAGAATACGAGCTGGTTCACTGCCGTTTCTTCCAGTTTCTACAAGGATTGAGGCACTACCAGGGATGTGCCCTGCATCATGCAAAGTTATTTTCACTTTTGGATTCACATGCTTAGTCTGACCATAAGTTAGGTTCTGAGTATTTTTTAGAAGCTGTTGCACTTCCCTCTTCTCAAAGGCAAGATTGCTACCATTAATTCTGAGCATATCTTCTAATAGAAGTCGCATCAAAGCACGAGTGAGTTCTGTTGTATAGACAGGAACTGTATCACCGTGACTCCCTGCAATGATGGGTAAGCTTCCACTATGATCAAGATGAGCATGGCTGAGTGCTACTGATAGGTTTCGCGTGGAAGTTGGCAATGGAAAATGTCGATCACCGTTAAAGGCTATGCCATAATCCAGTAGCAATCGAGCTCCTGCTTGTTCAATGAGGACAGCGGATGCACCAACTTTCTGGCATCCACCTAGAAATGTTATGCGAGTAATTGTATTTCTCCTCTGTTAATTGATTAGCATAAAAAGGTGTAAAGCGTGTGGGATAATCTAATGAAATCCCCACGCAGTTGCGACCCAATCGTCAAATCTTTTCACA
>JABXGU010000041.1 GCA_016550415.1 archaeon
CATCGATGCCCTGACCCGTGGAATGGGACCCTATGCATTTTATGATACTTTACCAGCCCCAACGTTCACGGTTCCAGTTTCAGTTCTAGCCTTCTTTTGGCCCGAACCGTTTAAATTTATTATTTTCAGTCTGGTGTCGAATGGAATTCCGTGGCTCATCTGTCTGATTTTCTTTTGGATTATTGCGTACTTGGTTCCAGATCAACCTCAATCCACCTATTTAGAGCAATTACTCCTGCTCGCTCTTCTTCTGTCCCTATCAGCCCACATTTTTCTGCCCCGAGGAATTTACCAATTCTATCTTATTGCGATGATACCCTTTCTCATCCTTTTTGGTGCAATTCTCCGTGGACCGCTTGTACCTGTGCAGGGGATGAGCTGCCCATTAAAACCGCGGGGTATGAAGTACATGGCTTTTCTACCTTCATGGATGGTCCAGTTCATCCAACGATTTCAGGATCTAAGCATGCGTATCGTCAACAATGTCACCACGTGGTGGTTTATCCTCGTTGGTCTAGCAAGTATTGGGATTGTTGGGGTTCATCGGTTCTGGACCCATGCTGTATTGCTTGCACTCTTCCTTCTTCTGTTGGTGTATGGATCCTATCATTATGTGTGGAAATGGCGACAAAGACGCAAGGCAACTCGTGAGAACACAGAGGACACAGAAAAGGAAACCAGCTAGCTTAATAGTCATCAGAGTTGAGTGCCGCACCACACCGAGGGCAATACGTTTCAAAAGGCTCCAACAATTGCTTGCCACACTGAGGACAGTACCGTGGACCCTTTTGAACAGGATGGACGGTACTAGAGGATTCTTCTTCCCGCCCTTGAAGCCCCCAACAGAAGAGAGGTGGCAGGAAGAGGAAGATGAATAGGGGAAATCCAGGGATGATGAAAAACAAGACTAGCATTAGTAGGCTTAGAAGAATGCTGATGATGCTAATCACGGCTAATCGATTCATTATTCCAAATCCTGATTGGCTTTGGTTCTGTTGGCTATAGTTGGTCCGGGAGATTTTCGACTTGGTCTGAGATGCGATTGATGATATGCCGGGTTTTTCGAATCGCGACTTTAGCTCCAAAGTCTGCATAATGGATTTCTTCGCGGGACAACTGGATCTTGCGTTTGCCTTTCATTTTTTCCTTCACATCTTCAAAATGGTGAAGGGTTTCCCGAATGCCGCTTAATGCCTCGGTGGATGCGCCAATAACCAATTGGGCGAGTTCCTTCGCGGGGGGAATTCCAGTGGTTGTTAAGAGCTGATTTCGAACCTCCACGAAATAGTTCTTGACCTCCACCAGTACTGCCCGAAGATTTTCTGCTGCTTCGAGTAAAGGTTTGAGTTCCTCTCTGGTCTGAATTTGCTCGACATTTGTGATTTCGGTTTCGAACTGGTCAAGTACGATTTCTAAGCGATCCTGCAACTGTAGAGCTTGGTCATGACTCATACTTTTCACTACTCATTACGTGGACTTAACCTTCTCTATCTCGATAAGATTTTGTTCTTTAAGGAGTTGGATGAACCGCATTACAGTGTCGATATTTGCCACCTCCCCGAACTCCGCTTCTAAGGCCGTGAAGATTTCGTACAGACTTCGATGTCCATCCATGAAGTTAGTGAGTTCAAGAAGTGCCTCTACGAAGAAGGGTCGGTTTTTCTGGTTGGCACGGAGCCAGTTCTTATCTTGCGGACCCGTTTGGCGGACAAATTCAGTGAAATGAAGCGGCCCTTGGAATTTGCGACGCGGGCTTAG
>JABXGU010000429.1 GCA_016550415.1 archaeon
ATTACCCCCACAATCAGGTACTCGAAACCTCAATTATCACTGATGGCGCCTTTGCAGATGACGTCTATTGCCCGGCGGGCGGTACTGAACTACCCATTAGTTGTGACGCCATCGAAAAAGGACTCCAATACTTAGATGTCCCGGACCCAGCAAGCATGAAAGCCCGACTGGATAAGCTCTCCATGCAGAACTTCATTCGTGTGGTCCAAGACGCCACTGAACGCAGTGGGTACTCAATCAACGATATCGACTATCTAGCCCTACTCCATATGAAAAGATCCGCCTTTACCTATGTCCTGAATGAACTTGGACTCACTATGGATCAAACGACATACTTCGAAGAATGGGGACATATGGGACAAAATGATGCTATCATTTCCATAGAAGAAGGATTGAAAACAGGAAAAATTAAGACTGGAGACCTGGTGTGCCTAGCAGCTGCTGGAATTGGATATACCTGGTCGTCGACCTGTATCAAATGGGGATAAACAATCGAACCCTACATTTGTTTGAGGTGCCGTTCCAAACAACTAAGATGCTGTTCTGCGCTCTCAAAATTTCCCTCAGAAATTAGTTTCCGAGCTGTAGTCACATGCTTCAAGGCACAGCCTTTGAAATCATTTGTTAAGTCACATTTCTGACATTTATCCTCTGACATCAAGAAATCACCAGTGGACGACCTCAGCGTGAAGCATCCTCTTATCTTTTGTGTGCTAGTAGCTTTGATTAGTCCAAGGGTTTGATAACCAGCGAATGATGCCCCGCTTTCATCACTCGAAAACCAAAAAGTTGGTCATCACCGGTATCAATGTGTTCCCAATCGGATAACACAACTTGAAACCCTTCGGGATAATAAAAAGCTGGAACATAAATGACGGATGGGGCTTTGATCTTAGGATTTGCATCAAACTCAAGTCGAAACTCTTTCTGTTTTCTCGAAAAATCCATTGACAATGGTGTTCCTGCAATCGCAACTATGTGAGGACGACAAAACCCAGCAACGCCGCGACCGCCACTGTTAATATCTGTAGGATCAGCCAGTTGAGAGACACTGAAGATCGAGAAATCTTCTTGATTCCATTGATCCCCCCAAGTATTATCGTTGTCAGCAGTATAATTCCAAAGCATGCAATGAAGAAGATTTGCATCCATTGCATTGTAATACATTGAGAGTGCCTTGATGTGCTTCTTCCACGCCTTGTCTGGATTAGTTTTCCATGATTTGAACGCTTCGCGGTTGTTTAAATCAAAACATAACCCAAACTCACCGATAATCGTGGGAACCCCTCCATGAATCTCATGGGATAATGTTTTGATTTTCGCTAGTTGCCGGGTGAACATCTTTTGAACATTCTTGGTTCCCAGCACAAGTTTATTATTAGTGGTGTCAAAACTAAACCATCCACGAAACCGTTTCAAGCCCACGGCGATTTCATCATACCAGTGACTGGAATTCACACTATTCGTTGGCGGATTTTGAAGGAAAGCTTCACCACGCATCGCAGCTTCTGGCGGTGGTTCAACTCCGATAATGACATTCGGACAAATCGTACGGAGCTCCTCAGCAAACCTTTGGACAAACGGGGACAAGAACTGCTTTAAGAAATCAACCTGTTTTCCATTTTGAATCTGAAAATAATCGTTGCGTAAAATAGCTGGAGATCCTTCTTTGTTAACATCCCAGACCCCATGTACTCGCCAGATATCCTCGAAACCATCAAGCCAACATGAAATCCTATTGGGATTTAGCACTTCCCGTCGAATCTCTCGTACAGAAAACCGTTTGATGAGATTATAAGGTATTTCACGTGGGAATCCTGAAGCCATGACCATTGCGTCGAAGGGATTAATTCCGTAAAATAATTCGCGGGAGATAAGTTTTGATGCGCCATCTACACGTTGACCGATCCATCCGGGACAAGGTTCATTCATGGCTTCAAATCCTATCACATAGGGGTTATCCTGAACCCGTTTTGCCACCTGTTTCAAGGCGTTAAGATAGTGATCTTGAAGGAAGGTTTGAACGGGAATACCGTGAACTGTGCATTGCGGGGCAAAGGAATTACCTCCGAAAAAGAGAGAAAACATGGTGCAGGTAGCAAACCGGTTATAATTTTGAAACCAAGCCATTGGCGGATATGCATCGGGATTATTTGGGTCATACCGATGTTGCATGACAAATGCAGCAGCAGATTCATCAAATTTCGTAACATCAAGCCCCACTTTTTCGAAGGTCCAGATAGGAGCACCATCGCCACCCGAAGCTCGACTCCAAAGGTCTTGATGAGAATCGATGAATACATAGAACTGATACTCTGCAGCGATTTTGAGTACCTCTTCGATGTAGTCGAGATACTCTTTATCATAGTCTTTTGGACCATTATGCTCAATTGCTTCCCAAGTCACGATGAAACGGAGGGCATTGAATCCCCAATGTCGGATACGTGAGAAATGATCTGCTGCATCTTCGAGTGGAAAGGGGCGACCTACGTATGAAACGTTGTAGTCAGTAAAATCGGTTTGGAGATGCGTGGCACCATTTGGCTTAAATGGTACCTTAGAACTGCCTCCAAGATTAATTCCGCGGAGTAATACTTTCCGACCATCTTCGTCTTGGAACCATTCATGATCAATGGTAAGCAATAAAATGACCTCAGTACCAGGCAAAGAGTAGAGGAATACGGTCTATCTGGGTTGCAGGAAGGGAAAAGTCTATTTTTTGTATCACGTAAACACCTGTCTATCATATATGGAGGTTTTCACTATGACGAAATACCCATGGTTAATTGAGGCATTTTCCGAAGCCCTGTATGGTAAATATGCCCATTATGATGTTCTGAAAGCCCTTCGGGGACTCACTGCTGAACAGGCAAAACAACATCCTATCAAGAATGAGCGGTCGATTTGGGATCACTTGTATCATATTGTGTTTTGGCATGATATGACATTGCGAGCGGTCCAAGGCGAAGAGTTTGATTGGAAAGCCATTGAGGGGACCGATTGGCTACCTAAAGATGCCAAATTGACTGAGAAGGCGTGGAAAGAGCTCGTGGAGAGTTTCACTGACCATCTTATCAAACTCAAAGAAATCACGGAAAAAGAAGA
>JABXGU010000042.1 GCA_016550415.1 archaeon
ATCCATCATTCGATTTTGGCGAAGTCTATGACAGAGTGCAAGATATAGAATTTGTAATTGCCACTTGGTCTCCAGCAACCTTTGATTTAGAAGATACCTATCCAGACGCCTACCTATTTACACAGGGAGTAATAAGTCTCCTCTCAGTGAGTTATTTCGCTGCATTACTTCTAGGAATTGTTGCCCTGACCATTTTTGTCAATATAATTTTATCAGAACGCAAATTAGAGTTGGCAATTCTAAGAGCAATAGGAGGGAATCAACGTCAGGTAACTGCACTCCTGGTAGGAGAGTTCCTAAGTTTCATCTCTGCAGCCTTTATAATCGGTCTCATCTTCAGTAGCGGTTTCTCCCTAATTCTCTTACATGTTCTATTACAGATGTTTCCACTTCCATATATAATACCATTCGCAATCGAATGGCCTTTAATTCTCTTGATCAGTCTGATAGGCTTAGTAATAGCAGGAATGTTAATTGGCATTTATCTTCCGATAAAACGTGCGAATTCAATTCCAATCAATACAATTCTACGGAACCTATGACACCTTACTGATACTCATTCCCTTATAATCGAAGAAAATAAGATAGCAAAATCAAGATACATAAAAACACCCTTGTAGAATCTTCAAGAGTGTTATATCAGACCCTCTCCTCAAGCTTTTAAATTCTCTACAGGCACTGCCACAGATGGGAGCGAACAATGTCTTACCGTATTTGTCCTCGATGCTCAGGCCATGTTGAGGTTCATCGACATGGCAAGCATTTTCGAATCCGATGTACTGAATGTGGAGCCAGTTGCCAAACAGCACCCGGTGAGGTTACAGACCCAGTTGCGGCATATTTACGATTCGTAGACATTGTTGAAAGTGGAAAATCAGTAGAATCAGCTCCAAGGAAAGAGGCACAATCAAAGGTGTCCAGAAAGCGACGAAAAACAGTGAAACACCCTGTTTCCCCTGAGGAGTTGAAACGAAGGCTAAAAGCAGCAGGCGTGCAAGATGTTGAAGAACTCCCAAAGGTTGTTCAACGAATACTTGCAGATTCAGCGAATTTTCTTGTGAAGTACCGACAATTCCCTGAGACTGCACCTGAACCAGGCTGTATGGTGGAGGATGCACCAATTCATGATAAATTAAAAGCTGCTTTGCTTGGACAAGATGTTATCCGTTTGTTCAAGTTCCAGGAAGAAGCCGTCGAACACATACTTGCTGGCGAAGATGTGATAATAACTGCTCCCACGGCTACTGGTAAAACAGAAGCATTCACACTTCCAGTGCTTGAGCAAATCGCTTCTCGTCGTAAAGGATGGGGACCATTACGTGCAGCAGAATCGAGGTCAGTTCAGGCTCTTTTCATCTATCCGACCAAGGCCCTAGCCCGTGACCAAGCGAAGAAACTAGCTACCCTAGCTGCAAGTATGGATTTAGAGATAGCAGTCTTAGATGGTGATACGCCCAAAACGGAGAGACAAGCCATCTACAAGCATCCTCCAGAAATACTCATCACGAACCCGGATATGCTTCACATACATCTGATTCGTCCACAGGATCCTATGCGCTTGTTAATCGGGTCAGTACGTCATGTAGTGTTGGATGAATTACATGTTTATGTTGGAGCCTTTGGAACGAATGTGCATTTTCTATTAAGAAGGTTGCAGCGATTATGTCCACCAATACAACTTATTGGTGCCTCTGCCACAGTGAGTAATGCCAAGGAATTTGCTGAACTACTATTTGGACGCTCAGTGACAGCAATCCACTGTGATACGGGCAAAAAAGGCATCATACATTTTCTGATGCTTTATCCAGAGAGCATGAGTCAAACCACTATGATTGCCTCTGTGGTTCAAGAGCTGGTACGCCACAGGTTCAAAACATTGGTATTTGCGAACACGCATCGTAACGCTGAAGTCATTAACCTTATTGCCCGTCGGACAAGGTTAGCTAGTGCAATACATCGTGCAGGGTTACCCATGGCATATCGTCGTGAGGTTGAAGACGATTTCCGTCAAGGTAAACTTGACCTTCTGGTTTCAACACCAACATTGGAGCTTGGCATTGACATCGGCGACTTGGATGGTGTGGTATCAATGCTTGTAGGTATCACACGTCTCACTCAACGTATTGGACGCGCTGGACGTAAGGGTCAGGAAAGTATTGCGGTATTAGCTTTGCGAGATAATGATCCCATAAGCAGCTACTACCGAGAAAATCCTAATGATTACTTCACTGATATTGACCCAGCTTATGTTGAACCACATAACGAAGTTGTAGCATATAACCAGTTGATTGCGGCTTCGTTAGATAAGCCCTTGAAACGAGACGAATTCCCTGAATTTCAAACAACGATTCTAGCACTCGCCAAGGAAGGGTTGCTAACAGAAGTGGGGGATAAGTGGAACCCTAATCTATCAGCTGCCAGAAGAGCCCTTTCAAGGTATTCAATTCGGGGAATTGGTGATACAATACAGATTGTACATCGAGGAAAGATCGTCGGGGAACGACAGATGCCTGTTGCGATGGCAGAACTCCACCCAGGAGCCTTCTATCTCCATGCGGGGATCACTTACGAATCTGTAGACTTTGAATTTCGACATGGGGTCGGTCGTGCAGCTATTGAGCGAATGCACCCAGGACACAGGGAGATGACACAGGCATTACGCCATGTCAATCCCCAAATAATAGGCGTTAATGAAACTCGACAAGTCCATGGCATAACAGTTCATTATGCGGACCTGCGAATGACAGAGGTTGTTACAGGATATCTCATAAAAGACATCTACACTGATAAAATTCTAAAAGTGAAAGAGCTGGATAACCCACTTGAATACACCTATAAAACAAAGGGCTTTTTCTTTACAGCTCCTGCTCCTAGCAAGGGCATCAAATCAGTTCTCAAACAGCAAAACAAGACATCTCCCAGATCAAAGCAAAGTGGGACAGTGGGGGAAGAAATTAATGAAGAGATTTTGCTCACAGGGGCATTTCATGCTCTTGAACATGCACTAATAGAAAGCAGTGACATGCTAACAGGTGGAGGCAGCCAAGGTATTGGTGGTGTATCTATGGGTACCTCTGGAGTGATTTTCGTTTACGATGGTAGTCCAGGTGGAAGCGGGTTGGCTAAACTTCTTTATGACAATCTTGAGGAGGCCTTTCGAAGAGTAGCAATTATTCTTGAGCAATGCCCATGCAAGACTAGGGAAGGATGCCCAGCATGCACCTTTTCGTATCGATGTGGTAACAATAACACACCACTCTTCAAGATTGGCGCACACGAAGCTACCAAACTGATAATAAAAGGTGTCAAGACCTCAACCGATGTAGAACGAGAAATGGTTGAGGAACCCATCATCTAAAGTACAAAGGTTAGGATATCCGTGTATCAGAATTCTGGTCGTATGCAGGCACGGATTTTAGGAAACAATACTTCCACCAAGGGAATCTTCAGAGAGTTCCCGAGCACATCAGGGTAGATTTGGCTCAACTCTCCAAATGTTCGATACCCCATGAGGAGCTGATTGGCAACAAGTGGGGGAATCTGCACATCCATATCTTTGACTTCTTTTCGTTCTAAGTGCCTGACTTCTACTAATTTTCCTTTACGGAAAACCAGCTCGTAACCCTCTCGGTAGCAGCTCAATCGAAGTCTGCCAGTCCACATCTTAAACTCAGAATTAGCTAGTCGAGTTTCCAGAACTGGTCTTATGGTTAAAAGGAACCTCTTGATTGAAGGGATACGAACATACCACGCATAGGCTTTCCCAAAACATGAACCGGATATCCGCTCCAGATAGGGAATTAGGGAGTCCTTGGAGGGTTTCTCTATGTGTAATGGTTTACTCATCTTTATGGTGATTTTTTTAGCGAAACGTAGGATTGAGGGAATGTATTTGGCATCTTCAAGCCAGAGTTCCCGGATTTCCACGTTTCCCCATGCAACTAATATGTGAAATGAGCCAACAGCACGTTTTCCTTCTTTGACAAGGTAGAGCTCAATAGCAACTGCTTCGCCTAGCTTACCCTTGGATAAATAGCCGTAGTCTTTCAGTGTTAACTTGCGATAAAAGTCCAAGTAGGCATTACCCTTATCCCGGCACTTCAGGTATAACGGAAAAGATTTGGCAGTAACTTTGGTTATTGTAACTGGTTCCTTTTCACCCTTCTTAAGAGCAGGAATGGCTTCAGAGGGCACAGGAAGTGTTCCACCAAGAGGAATGGCGTATTCATAGCCGAATATTCGATAGAAGAATGGAATTCCTGCAATTACAAGCAGTGGCAATCCATATTCAGCGACCCGTTCTTCAAATGCTTCGTTTAACCACCGTATCAGTCCTTGATTACGATAGTCAGGGTGTGTTCCGACAATTTCCATGTGACCGATAGTGAATTCTGTTCCGTTTAGAATGCAGGTGGAACGGAAAAGACACAGATATGCTGCGATTTTTCCTTTATTCGTGTCGTAAACAACGAAATTATCTGTTAAAGGAAAATCTGGATGATATTTATGTAGTCGACTTAGCAAGGGTCCAACTTCTTCGTCCACAAATACGGTATCGACATGTTCTATCAGTAATTTGATGTCAGATTTTTGAGCACACCGAAGTATCAATCCATTGCCCAAATCCCGCAAACTGGTTTCCTCCAAGTCAGTCTTTCTTAAAGCTAGATAAGATAATCAGTCTTTACTTGCTGGGCGTCTAGCTTTTTCAGACTGATTCTCTGCAAGCCTGATGAGCCATCCGTATTTATCGCTTCCCTTGACTAGCTCAGATGCCTTTGTAAACCATTCCAGTGCTGTCTTATTATCACCTGTTCGTCTGTATAATTCTCCCACTAGATAGGTGATTACAGGTATCTCTGCTTCTGGTACTGATTTTTCAGTGATGGTTTTTTCGAATAGGTCTCGAGCTTTGCTGAGGAAAACCTGCTCCATTTTTGGATCAGCATTTCTTTCAGTTCGACAACACCAGCTAGCTTCGTGATATGTTCGAGCGATGGAGAGAGGTGCCTCCTTTCGCTTTTGCATTTGTTCAGCGACTAACTCGTATTTTCTCCAACATTGAAGCTCTGGCTCAGATGGCAAATCTTTAGATTCAGGTAACTCATCTAGTTTGAATCTGGAATCATAGTCAGCATAAGAACATGAAGGACAAACCTTAACAAAGAATGGAAGTGGATTAACACCCCAAAATTTCGGGTAGAAGTCAGAGTCACGACCTGCATGACCATAAGACATCACAGTCGTTCCGATGAATGATATTTCACAATCGGGACATCTGAATACTTGTTTGCCAAGGGTTGTCATTGTTGACACTTATCTATTCGTTTTGTTGCCCAAAGCTTTATGGTTCGCTTTTCTATCATAGAATAACATACGTCTCCCTAACAGGTGGGGTCATAACATTGACTCGATTCAAATATTACACGATTTATCGATGCAGGAATTGCGGTGAAAGAATTCGCGTTCATGGTAAATTAACCTCAAAGCTAGTACTCCCACCAGGGATTCGTATGTGCTGTGATCA
>JABXGU010000430.1 GCA_016550415.1 archaeon
AGAAGCAATTATCGCCATTGAAGCGGTTCGAATGAACAAGGATAATTGGATAGCCATAACCTATCTGACGATGAGCGCCCTGATTTTCTATTCCTTGTATTTGACCATAGCCATCGCCACAGGATTGATCAATGTAATTACAATAATTTGCGAACCAATGCTAGGACCATGGGCACATTTAATGACTCCAATAAGTGCCCTGATCTCAACAACAATCTTCTTCGTTATTTCATGGCTTATGACGCTAAGAAGACTTCAAAAAAGACCTCTTCACAAGAGATGGATACCCCAGAACACTTACCAATATAGATGGACATGAGATTTTCAAAAAAGGGATTACAGCGGAAAAGCCAAGTGGTTCACCAAGCCTTGTAGGGCTGCTTGTAATTTATCTCCTCCCCCTGCTGCTGATGAGTGGGTTCTTCCTACTCATGTACAATGTGTTAAATTTGGAACTTGCGTTCTCCATGGTCTAATTTTATATCCTATATGCTGCTACCTGTTGGATTACATTCCTTATCATGTTTCTCTTATTACGAAGACAGAATCTTGGTTTAAAGGACATCGGTTATCAAGGAAGCTTTACTCCCTTTACTATCATAGTAATCCTGCTTTTCTTTGTCATCGGCATTGTTAGCGGTTTCGGAGTGGGCATACTTCTTGACTATTTAGGAATATTTTGGATCTCTAGTGGACTCGTGGTTTTCCAGGCAGGACTAGGTATTGTAGAAATTGGACTCTTAATATTCACGCTGCTTGTAACTGCACCGGTTATCGAGGAGACCTTTTATAGAGCGTACAGTATCACCGCTCTCAGCGGAAGGGTTCAAAATAGGTTGGATGCCGGATTGATGTCGTGCATCATGTTTGCCCTTGTGTATCTACCATTTTGGGGTGTGAGAGGCGCTATTCAGCTATTCCTCTGGGCTCTTCTACCCATGACTCTCTTCATCTGGCGAAAAGGCATCATCCTGGTCTAATCCTACATGTAGCCAATAACGTGTTCATATATTTTCTCTTGCCAATGTGGAGGTTGTACCTGTGATCGGGAACTTTGCTGAGGTAAGACCTCAGGTAGTTCTGGAAATAGTTTGTGGAGTTACCCAAAATTCTTATCATCCATACATTGACAAGAATGCAGGTGAGAGTATGCAATGGAGGACAAATTAATGAGCGTACATCATGAAGAGATGCCAGATGCTCACCTATTTCAAATCGCACATCTTGTTATTTTTTCCGTTATTTGGGTCTTGGACTCCTTCATCTTTAATTTCTCAACCTTCCTGGTAACTTTCATTCCTTTGGTGGTTCGCGTAGCGTTTGCTGTGAGTGTGCTGGCGTTGGGTTTCGGTTTGACTGCCTGGGGTCACTGGCTCTTATTCAACAAGAAGCTGCCAGGGTTGGTGATTGTCGGAATCTTCGCATATGTTCGACACCCTATGTACCTCGGGTACATCCTAGCGTATCTAGGATGCATTCTTGGAACAATGTCGCTGTTGAGCATTATCCCTTGGTTGTTCATCATTCGACTCTATATCAAGATGGCGAACTATGAGGAACAGAGACTCGAACAACGCTTCGGTGAGGAATACACTGAATACAAAAGAAAAGTGCCAAAATGGCTTCTGAGGTAACCAGCGCCATGAGAAGCAAC
>JABXGU010000431.1 GCA_016550415.1 archaeon
CGGCTAAGCACTATTTTATCTGGTGTGGCGAATAATGCCTTTGAACAAGCTTATGCCATCCTAGAATATTTTAAGGCAACATTCACTTTTGACCCATTGATTCCTCGACCTGGTCCCAATGATGAAATGGTTGAATACTTTCTAGCTAACGGCGGAGGTATTGGCCTTGACTTTGCTACAGCTTATACAATGTTTCTTCGGATGGCAGGTATAGCAGCCAGACCCGTATTAGGTGGAATTCTTGGCGAACAGCAGGGTAGCCAACGGATTATTCGTATAATGCATATGCACTTCTGGGCAGAGGTCTATGTCCCAACCAATGATACTGCTGGAGGATATTGGCTTCAATATGACCCAACACCCTTACCAAGCTGGATAACTGGAGGCGACAAAGATCCTTATGTTATAAGCACATATTACGATCTCTCAGTTGATGCTTCCCCCCCAATCGTTAATCGTACGGAGTCCTTCCAACTTACGGCTACTCTCTTAAGGGATGGTGCCCCAGAACCAAGTCAGAATATTATTTTCTATGATGAAACAGAAAACTGGCTCTTGGGTTCTGATGCTACTAACAGCACCGGTGAAGCAACTGTTACCTTCGCATACAATGATTCAGCAATTATTGGATTTCACCTTCTTCGGGTAGCATTTCAAGCAAAAAGTGAATATGGCGGAATCAGTCTACGAGGAGTTGCCAATCTTTCTCTTACTGCCACACCGCTTGAGATTAACCGAACTTTCACAATTCGTTTCAATGGCACCCTTATTGATGCAATAAATGGAAGAGGTATCACCTCTAGTGAAACTTTGGGTGAACGGGTCAATATTCTTCTCAATGGAGAGATAGCCACTGATGCCCTCACTTCTAGCCAAGGACAATATTTTGTTAACTATCGAATTCCATCATCTCAGAATCCATTAGGTACAACCCTAGCAAATGCAACATTTGTCATGGCGGGTATTATTAATTCGACTGAAAGTGGTATACAAATTCTAAACATTACAGCACTTTCCCAGCTATCACTTCAAGCTACACCCAACGCTGCACGCAAGGATAGCAATGTCACTTTATCAGGACAACTGCGTTATGACAATGGTACTGGTATTCCAAGTCAGTCTGTACAACTTTTTTGGAATGGAACCCCTATTGCCTCAGTAATTACTGGCATTAATGGTTATTACTTCTATAATCAAACAGCCAATAAAACAGGAACCGTAACAGTTCAGGCAGAATTCCATGGTGGAGGTAATATTTACGGTTCCATTTCTATTACAACTGTTCGTGTTCATGAGGAAGGGACAATCGCAGTCTTTGCAGATGATCCTGACGGAGACCAAATTGTTCAGCGAGGCACCCTAGTGGATTTCACAGGCTGGGTCGAAGACCAAAATGGTACACGACAAGGTGGTGTGTCTGTTCGTATCTATTTCAATTTAACAATGATAGCACAAGGCATCACCTTCCCCAATGGCTCCTTCGCCATATCATATCTGGTTGGCAGTAGTAGACCAGTTGGCTACTTCGAAGTGACAGGAGACGTTGTTAGCGCAACACTTCAGGTAGTTAGTACTGTTGACTATCTTACCGTAAACTCAACAACACAGGTTCTGAACCTTCAATTCAATTCAACACGAGCTATGATTGGAGAAGGCGTAATTCTCACCGGACGACTTGTTGATGATCAAAGTATGGGTGTACCTAGCGGTGAATTAAACATCAGCCTTATCTATCAAACAACAATAATTCCCATTGGTACAATAAGTACCCAACTTGACGGGACATTTCAGTTTCTATTAACTCTCCCTGGCGGAATCCCAACAACAATAGACACTGTCATCTTTGAAGCAAATTACTCGGGAACGACCTATTACGGTTCTAGTTGGGAATCTCAGACTCTGGACATCTTCTCCAATGCAACACTCGATATACAGGTCAAGAGTGGCCCACATTCAACAGATGCGAGTATGTGGAGTCTTACAGTAAATGGAACTCTCATGGATAACTTCTATCGACCATTATTAGATCGTGAAATTCTCTTATTCATCAATAATAATACAGCAGGGTCATTGATTACAGATGGATGGGGTAGAGTAAGCTTCGTCCTTCAACTCCTCAGACCCAACATATTAAGTAATTATACAATACAGCTTCGACACGAAACTGTTATCACAATCTTCTCTTTACAAGAAATAGTTACAGTGGAGGCAGCACCATTGATACAAGAGCCTATTACAATACCACCAGAACTCATCATATTAATCGTGGTAATTGCCATCATAATCATAGTGGTTGTTGTACTGTATCGTCGTAGAAAACGGCAGCCGGGTACATCAGGAGCACCCTCAATAGATGCGGCAGCCATGTTGACATCGCTTCGCCAGCTTCTTGGCGATAAGAAGTATAGGGAGAGCATCATCTACGCTTTCCGAATGTTCGAAGCAATCGCACAAAGTAAACTTGGCGTCTTCCGCGACCCTAGCATCACATTGCGTGAATTTGCTAATCTTGCTATTGCACGAGGCCACCTTGATACACATAATATGGCGGTCTTTGTTCGTGGAGTGGAAGAGGCCCGGTTCAGCGACCATCCTGTTAGTTATAATATTGCCATAGCAACCTTGAATGCGTTCTCCAGTATTTATAACACTCTTACCGGAGGCAATCTTCGGTTTGTCACCCAAGAACAAGAACAACCGCAGTAGCCCGCAGTCCGCGGCAGCGAAGAAACGAGGTAAAATATTCACAATCTTCGTATTTTGCCTTGTATTCGCTATAGCCTGGCTTCCACTCATCTTCAGCACTATAGGTGCGGGCGATGCAGATGTGATACCATTCTCCATCTATAATAACAGCGAATACCCGGGAGATGGCTGCTCTAAACTCAAAGAATATCTCGAGGAAATTAGTGTAAACATTTTAGTCGATGGGGAGGTGGAGAATAAACCACTTGCAGTGCATCCATTAATCAGCTCGCTTAGCGTTGTTAATGGGATTAACACAAATAGTGTGCTTGTGGTTCTTGGTTCCACTCTCGACTATTCAATAATTGAGACATCTGCGCTAGTAGAGTTTTTTGATCGAGGGTGCTGTCTTGTTATCGCAGATGATTTTGGCTCAGGTAACAGAATTTTAGACAATCTAGCCCTGTTGTCAACAAATATTACATCACAAGAGCATATGTTCACTCAAATATCCGAAGTTCGATTTGATGGGCGGCTCCTTCTTGATGCAAATTCAAATGATGGCGGAAAACCCCTTCTACCCGTTATCACAAGCTTCTATGATGGCGGAGAAATTTTCCATAACACGCACCGGGTTATCATGAACTATGCAACTGGCATAATAGGTTCCAGCGAAAATTTTAGAGTTTTAGCATCCTCTACAAGCAATTCATGGGTCACATCAGACTGGAGAGATCCTGCATATAATCCAGAACGTGATGATGCTTGGGGAGGAGATGACCCAGGTCCCTTTACATTGATGGGAGTAATGGGAATTGGGAATGGTCTCCTTGTTCTCATTAGTGACCCAAGTATTTTCGTAAATGATATGATTATTCGGGGTGACAACCGTGTCTTCACAGAGGAATTATTTACCTATCTTGCCCAGAAGGCAAATACGAACACAATCATCATTGACCATTACCATCTTAGCTGGGTCCTTTCTTCACCAGTACTACTTGTTGGATTAATGCTAGGTCAAATAACCTACCTTTCAACAAATTGGCTTCTTGCGCCTTTAGCACCCATTCTAGCTTTTTTGACAGTCAGAAGATACTTGCCCTTTGGTAAGCCAAAGGAAAGGGCGCCAAAAGAAATTTATCGGCTTCGGGGTCAGACACTCTTCACACAAGCCCTTTATGACTATATTCAAAATCAAAGATTCAATGAAACGATTCAAATTGTCTATGGAAGGCTTAAACAGGATCTAATGAAGCGTTATGGTCTACGCATATTTGACATTTCAAGACTCATAGCACATGTTTCCCGGACACGTCAGCCAAGTGATATTGCCACTCTGAATAGAGATCTTGA
>JABXGU010000432.1 GCA_016550415.1 archaeon
AAATACAACAAGGATTTGAGGGTAAGCATGATAGGAAAGGTCTCGGAATTAGAGAATAAAGCTCATTCTGATCTGCAATCGATTCTTTCCGAAGTCAAGAATAGAAGCCCCAAGGAAATGATTGAGACCCTCGATAAGTTACTCAAGAAGACTAGAAGTGCCGCTTGGCTTGTTCAATTGACAACTCTCAGCAGAGAGCTTACGAAAGTTCTTGAGGGGCTCAAATAGAGATCTGAAGACCGACCTCTTGCTATTCTTCGTCACGAATGCCTTCCCATATAGATTTGGGTTTTACTTTCTTCTTAATATAAGAAGGGACACGTTCACCAACTACTACATCCGGTTCTTCTTCGTCAGCAGATGTCGTCTCATGAGGTTGGGGAGGCGGACTTGGAGTTGATTCCTCTTCCTTGAAAAACGCTTTTGGTTCCTCAAAGGAAGGCTTTTGAGCTAGCACAGGAGCTGGCTCGGTATCTTTTGTCAATGCTGGTCCTGGAACTGGGGCAGGTGTTGTTATTTCCCTTCTTGTCGGCGTTAACGGTTTGGACGGCCTTGCCATTCCTTTTACGTCATTTAGAAGATTAGAAATATGCAAAACTGGAACCAACAAGCTGATTTCATCGATAAGATCCTTAGTTTTCTCCAGTCCTCTAAATTGATTTTCAAGATTCTCCAATCTTGAAAGAATACGTTTTTCAAAATCAATCATTCTTGATGAAAGTTGGCTGGTTGAATCATCCAGTTTCTTTACGACCGAGGCTAAACCTTTAACAACATCCACGACTGCCTTTTCCAAATCCTTACTTGGATTACTCATTGGTTGTCCTCCAAAACCTTACCAATTAATAATAATATAGGCTTATTCTAAAAATGTATCTATTCCGCCCTCTATTCTTAAGGGATAGCAAATTAGGCGGATTAGGGGTCTCAGAGTTCATAACGAATGAGGTAGGAATATTTCAAATTTATTGTTCGGCAGGATGAAGAACTATCGATAAATTATGGCATTACTGGCAACTTCTTGGAAATAAAAGAACCATAAAAATAGGAAAAATGGGGAGATTCCGGCAAACGTCTGTCTATGGAGCTTACCTGGGAATCACATGAACACGCCACCCAGTATGTCTGCAACTGCCTGTGAGATTACATTGAGGAGTAGATGCGGAAAGATTCCAAAAATGACCGTTAGTGCAGCCATCAGAATCATCGGAACCCACATACTTGAAGGTGCTTCATGAACGTGATCCTGGTTTTCACGTGGCTTCCCAAAGAAGATTCTCCATACTGTCCACAAGTAGTAGGCCGGAGTCAATATTGTGGATATCAGAGCAACTGCAGTTATCCAAAGCATTTCGGGACTGGTCGCAATTTGAGCCAAGCCACCAGTAAAGATCATCCATTCCGAAGTAAAGCCGGCCAAGGGCGGAGTACCACTTAGAGATAGCGCTGAAATCAGGAACACTATTGCTGTAATTGGCATTTTGCTCGCAAGACCTCCCATTTCACGAATGTCCCTTGTCCCTACTTCGTGCATAAGAGTGCCTGCGCACATGAACAGGGCACCTTTACCAAGAGCGTGAGCAACAATATGAAAGAGTCCACCGGTTAGTCCCAGTTCTGAATAGACTGACAAACCGAAGAGAATGTATCCCATTTGGCTTACGCTTGAGTACGCCAGTAGTCGTTTGATGTCTGTCTGCGCAATGGCCATAAAGCCTCCCCAAACCATCGTTACGACCGCAAGGGCTGAGATTATTGTTCTGGCTGAAAGAACAATGTCACCCATGAAAGTCAGGGCGATTCTGGCTAGTGCAAATGCACCGAGTTTTATCATTATTCCAGATAGCATGGCAGATATAGGTGTTGGGGCCTCACCGTGTGCGTCCGGCAACCATGTGTGTACTGGAAAGGCTGCCATCTTTACCGTAAAACCTATCATGAATAGGAACAGAATCGTAGCCATTAGATTGAAGGGTATACTGGCGGACGCTATTAATGAACCTAGAACAACCATGTCGAATGTTCCTGTTAAGGCAAACAACATGAAGATGCCAAGCAGCATGCATAGAGCTCCAACATGTGTAAAGATGAAGTATTTGAATCCAATTTTCGGACCTTGTCCTGGTGTCCCCCAGAAGGCAATGAGTAACCAGCTTGGAACCAGCATCAGTTCCCAGAATATATAGAATTGTATGAGATTAGTTGCAACCACTACTCCCATCATCCCACCGAAGAAGAGCAGCAGGTTTGCGTAATACCCTGCATGTCCTGGTTCATCCTTCATGTACTTGTAGCTGTAGATGGTAGCGAAGCATGATATCAAAGCAATGATGCTCATCAAAGGAAAACTTACTGCGTTTACCAGAATCCCGAACGATATCCCCAGTGTTGGGGCAAATTCATAGCCAGGATAATATGAAATGGTTGATCCAGCCACAATATCGGGAATCATGGAGAAAACGAATACTGCTGTCAATACGGAAACGATTATGGATGCGATTTCTGCAAATCTACCGTACTTTTTTCCAATGGGGTATATGATTACAGGCGATACCGTCGGCAACAACAGTGCCAGTATCGGGGCATATGGTATTATCATCTATTTTTACCTCCGAGTTGAGTTTTTTATGGAGCTATTACTAGGAAATACAATACAAGGATTGAGACTACGGCGAGTATGCCAAGCAACACACCAATCATATTGTAGGACAACACGCCTGTCTGTAGTTTTCTAAATCTCTTGCCAAACGCTGAGAAGGTCCTAGCGACTCCCCTGT
Source organism: archaeon (assembly GCA_016550415.1). The sequence continues at coordinate 2,778 of JABXGU010000432.1, forward strand.
TAAAGCCTTCAAGACCTTTCATCTCAGGATATCTATACAACCATCTTGAAATACGTTTGGCTGCTTCTGCAACTGCATAATTAAACCTATCAATACCTTTTGTTTCAGCATAATTGTATAAGCTGCTCCCGAGCTTTACTGTTCCTCGAACGAAGACCCGATAATATGCTTCGTTTATGTACCATCGATTTCGAAGGAATTGGTAGATCGGCCTTATTGTAGGTTTCGGAGTCTTTCCGTCACGTCTGATATAGAACAGGAACGCAGGAATAAAGCCAATAGCAAGCATTAGAAGGCTAGTCCCTAACGCAATCTGTACAGTTGGATTGAGGATCGGAACAGTATGCGTCACAGAACCGTGACCTAGAATTGCTTCGAAATATGTGTGCAAAGCCCCCTCAAAACCTGAGAATCCCAAGAAATCTGGTATTGATAAGACGCCTATCAAGACCGTAAACCCAGCAAGCACAAGCAGAGGGACAAGCATGCTGAGTGGAGCTTCGTGAACATGTTTACCTTCAGCCTCTCTCTTCTTTAGAAAATCGCTCTTTGGTCCAAAGAAGGTTATTCCAAGCATACGTAGGCTGTAAAAGGCGGTAATAGCTGCTGTAACCGCTGCTACAGCAAAGAGTAAGATTTGCTCGGTCTCCAGCGCGGCAACAAGGATAGCCTCCTTGCTCCACCCACCAGCAAATAAGAAGGGCACCCCGCTAAGCGATAGGACACCTACAAGCATGGTTCGGTAAGTCCAAGGCATTTCCTTACTGATGCCCCCCATCTCAAACATATTCTTTGTTTCAGTGGCGTGAAGCACAGCGCCGGCTGCTAGGAACAGGAGGGCCTTGAAGATTGCGTGAGCAGCCAGGTGGAATACTCCCGCTGTGTATCCTGCACCGAATTCTATCGCCATTCCACCTATACCTAATGCGCAAAACATGTATCCAAGTTGGCTTATGGTAGAAAATGCCAGAACTTTCTTAATTTCTTTGGCCACAATACCCATGGTGGCGGCCATAAACGCGGTAAATATCCCAATCCAAGCAACCACTTGGAAGAAGGTATACAATTCTGGGAGAGAAAGAGTAACAAATGCTTCGTGGAATATGGG
>JABXGU010000433.1 GCA_016550415.1 archaeon
GAGTTGTACGTCTTACGGAGAGACAATTGGAAATACTACGTAAATTGTATCAAGCAAGTGTTCCGATGTCAATGCAATCAGTTATTCGGACACAAGCGCAGCTGGCAAAGGAACTAAAAATTACTCGGCAGGCACTCAGTAACCACCTTCGTAAACTTCGTACCTTGAAATTGATTCGAACAGGTCGTGGCTTTATTGATTTATCACCTGACTGTCTTCGAATATTAGGCAAATCGACAGACGAGGCATTAGTATTTTTAAAAGTCCAACCAAAATTCAGAGTCCAGGTACTTGAAAATTTGAAAGAACTACGTCCGCTTCGAATCCATAGAGTAACTGGATCAGTTGATATTGTAGCTGTTGTCAGTGGCACCGAGTTACCAGATTTCTTAACAAATGTCACTGAGGTTGATGGAGTGATTGAAACTTCCACTCATACCATTCTTACAACATGGACACCAGAAACAATCTAAAAACGGGAGTGGAAATTTTGCGGCTTTTTGAACATGAAGCTAAGGAGGCATTCCAGAGAGCTGGTCTTCCCATCCCTAGGGGACAATTAGCTGAAACGGGGGAGAAGGCAGCAGAAATTGCATCTGAATTATCATGTTCAGTTGCGGTTAAAGTTCAAGTTTTGGCTGGTGGAAGAGGAAAGGCGGGTGGAATCAAATTTGCCAATTCCCCCAAAGAAGCACAATCTCTTGCAGAACAAATGCTGGGAATGTCAATTCATGATAATACGGTTCAACACGTCCTTATTGAAGAAAAGTTGGACATTGCACAGGAAATCTATCTTGGAATCACCATCGATCGATCACAGCGAAGCCCGGTTGTAATCTGTAGCGCTATGGGAGGCATCGATATCGAACAGGTGGCGGAAAAATATCCTGAAAAGATTGCTCGATTTCATGTTAATCCAATCTTTGGTCTACGTGATTTTGAAGCCAGGCGAGTTGCGAAAGCTGCAGGTTTCCAGAATCGAGCATTGATACAGATTTCAGGTTTACTTATGAAATTGTGGCAAGTTTTCATCGAAAATGATGCAGAACTAACAGAGATTAACCCACTCATCGTGACCAAAGAGGGTGAATATGTTGCTGCTGATGCCCGCTTAAACATCGATGATAACTCACTTTTTCGACATAAGACCCTGGCAGAACGAGTTAATGCGGGAATAACAGAGCAAACAGAGCTTGAACAGCGAGCACAAAAACTTGGTATGACCTATGTGGAACTAGAAGGAAATATCGGCATTATTGGAAATGGTGCAGGACTTGTTATGGCAACAATGGATGCTGTTCAATACTATGGAGGAGCTCCAGCGAATTTCCTGGATGTAGGCGGTGGAGCCACAGCAGACAGAATGACTCAAGCCCTTGACATAGTACTTTCTCATCCAGATGTAAAGGCAGTTTTCATTAACATACTTGGAGGCATAACACGTTGTGATGAGATGGCCAATGGAATTGTTGAAGCACAGAAACAATTGCCCAGACAAGTTCCCATTATCATCCGAATGATTGGAACACGAGAAAAAGAAGGTGCAAAAATACTGCAGACTGCTAACATTCCCTTCCACAATACGATGGATGCAGCTGCCCATATGGTTGTAGAAAAAGTCTCAGGGAGCTAAGCAATTTGGCTATTTTAATTGATGACGAAACGAGTGTAATTGTACAGGGCGTTACAGGTCGTGAAGGTCAATTTCATACTAAAGCCATGCAGGAATATGGTACCCGAATCCTTGCGGGGTCTACTCCGGGTAAGGGCGGTCAGAAGGTGGAGGGAATACCTGTCTTTGATAGCGTCATGGAAGCAAAGGAGATGTTCCCTGAAATCAATGCATCCATAATCTTTGTTCCTGCTCGATTTGCATCAGATGCCGCCCTTGAAGCCATCGATGCTAAGATTCAGGTTGTAGTAGTAATTTCTGAGCATATCCCTGTTCATGATGAGATGCGATTTATTAGACTGGCACGGAAACAGGGAACATATGTTATCGGTCCAAACACTCCAGGCATAATCACACCAGGTAAATGTAAGCTGGGCATTATGCCTAGCCATGTGTTTAAACAAGGACGAGTTGGATTAATCTCACGAAGTGGTACACTTACTTACGAAATTGCGTCAAACCTTTCTGAAGCTGGATTTGGTCAGTCAACCGCAATTGGGTTGGGAGGTGACCCGATTGTCGGTATGTCC
>JABXGU010000043.1 GCA_016550415.1 archaeon
GGCTGTTTGATATTTCAACAATAAGACTTTAAAGGTGATAATTCTAAACGACAGAGTCAGCAGACGAGAAAGAAACGCGATAGTAAGAGGGCAATACTCACTATCCCTTCTTCTTTATCGTTTAAGGAGGAATCGTCATTGTTCGGCAAAGCGCCGAGATACGATTGTGCCCTAATAGCATACGGTCCCGTTCAGAGTCTCATTCAAATCGAAAATTCCGACTTCATTGCTAGGAACAGCACTCCTAAACTAATAATTAGTGGCACTGGTGATGTGTTGCTCGCTGCTATGCGGGTGAAATTCCAATCGATTTGAAGATTCGAAAGGAGTTGTGTCAAGAATGGCTGGGATAGGTGGAATACGCGGCGATAAACGAGTCGACTTGGGCGATGCAGTGCTAGCTCGACTAGAGAAACAAGGTAAGCGTTTTGAAATTATCGTTGATCCCAAACTGGCATGGCGTTTCAAACAGGGTGAACAGATTGCGCTGAGTGATGTGCTGCGCAGCGATACAATCTTTGAAGATGCACTCCGTAACAAGAAATCACCAATCGAAAATCTTGAAGCAGTTTTTGAGACAACCGATGAAATCGAAATAGCCAAACAAATACTGACAGAGGGCTCCCTACAGCTAACTACTGAGCAACGACGGGAATTAGTGGAAAAGCGTCTGCGACAGGTTATTGATATCATTGTCCGAAATTGCGTAAATCCCAAAACTGGACTTCCTCATCCTCCAGCACGAATCGAAAATGCAATGGAGGAGGCTAAGGTGATGGTTGATTCAACACGCTCTGCTGAGGAACAAGTCCGTGATATTGTCAAAGCATTGCAGCCCATAATCCCAATTCGCATGGAGATACAGCAAATCGCTATTAAGATACATTCAGACTTTGCAGCCAAAGCTTATGGTGTTGTAGAACGTTACGCAAGGATTACCAAAGACGAATGGCAGAATGACGGCTCATGGATTGCTGTCGTTGAAGTGCCAGGGGGATTACGTGGCGACCTTATTGATGCTCTTAACGCACTTACAAGAGGACGCGCTGAAATAAAGATACTCAAGAAAGAATCAATTTAGAGGAATTGAACAAAAATGTCTGTACATTTCGAACAACAGGATATTGTCATCCCAGGACAACTACTCGCTGAAGGCGATTACCGAAGTGGAGATGGCACCTACAAGGAAGATGATAGTATTTTTTCCTCCGTCATCGGCATCGTCAAGGCAAAAGGAAAACTAATCTACGTAGTTGCCTTGGAGGGCAAATATGTTCCAAAGGCTAGAGATATCGTAATAGGCCATGTTACTGAAATCACACTAAATGGCTGGCTTGTAGATATCAACAGTCCCTATATTGCAATGCTACCGACAATGCATGCCCTCTCCCGAAGGGATGCAATGAATGCTAAGGATGATCTTCGTAGATGGTATGATGTTGGAGATACAGTTGTAGCGGAAATTCTTGCAGCAGATAGAACACGAGATCCCCTAATTACGACTCGTGGTCGAGGATTGGGCAAGATACGTGGGGGTACAACAACTAAAATTATCCCAACTCGCGTTCCTCGACTCATTGGTCGGAAAGGCTCGATGATTAATATGCTAAAGTCGGAACTTAATTGTGAAGTTGTTGTTGGGCAAAATGGTGTTGTCTGGCTAAAAGGAAAACCCAGTCACATAATTATCGCCCTAGAAGCCATTCGCCAAATTGAACATGAAGCACATACTAGTGGTCTAACAGATCGCGTGCGAGAAGTCATTAGTTTAAAGCTTGCTGATTTAAAAGGTGAATAAATATGAGTGAAAAAAACTCGAAAGAGAAAATCCCCTTAATTGATGAAAAAGGACTGCGTACAGATGGGCGGCGTTATGATGAACTTCGTCCAATAAAACTGTCAGTTGGCTATCTTAGTCGTGCTGATGGCTCTGCCTACATTGAACACGGACGGAATAAAATTGTTGTAGCAGTGTATGGTCCACGTGAGCTCCATCCTCGTCATCTCGCTCAGTCGGATCGTGCACTACTAAGAGTAACTTATCGTATGGCAACCTTTTCCGTGTCTGAAAGGAAGAGACCTGCACCAAGCCGACGTGAATACGAAATATCCATGGTTATTAGACAGGCACTAGAACCAATGTTATTCCTGAAAAACTACCCTCGAACTGTCATCGATGTTTTCATCCAAGTTCTAGAAGCTGATGGTGGTTCACGGTGTGCATCTACCACAGCTGCATCACTTGCACTTGCTGATGCCGGTATCCCAATGCGTAGTCTAGTTGCAGGAGTCTCTGCTGGAAAAGCAGACAATAAAATAGTCTTGGATTTGAGTGACATTGAAGACAAGGAGGGCTCAGCAGATGTGCCAGTTGTTATGGCTTATGACCGTGGCGAGTATATGCTCCTCCAAATGGATGGAAAACTGACAGCTAAGGAGCTAGCAGAAGCTCTTGGTCTGGCTGAAGAAGGCATTAAGAAAATCCATGAAATGCAAAAAGCAGTATTGATGGAACAATATAATCAAATTAGAGAGGAAATTGGTGAAACCGCTGAAGACGATGATATCTCCTTTGAGAAAGAGGATGTATTGCCTCCAAGTAAAGAATCATCTCGTTCTTCCCATGGAAGCGATGATGAAGATGAGGACATCGATTCAGAGGATGAGGAATTAGATATTGACTAGAAGAACATGAAATTATATTTCAAATAGGTGTTCAAATAATGGAAATAATTACTGGAATTGAAAGGGAACAAATGAGTGCTCTGTTACGTGAAGGAAAACGTCTTGATGGCAGAGGATTTGATGATATACGTCCAATAAAGATCGATATGGGAGTTATTAGTAAAGCAGAAGGCTCTGCAGACGCCTGGTTAGGAGAAACTCGAATCATCTCCGGTGTTAAAATTAGTACCGGCAAACCTTTTCCTGATACGCCAAATGAAGGGGTCATAATCACCTCTGCAGAACTTTCACCCATTGCATCTCCAACCTTTGAACTCGGTCCTCCCGGAGAGCAAGCAATCGAGCTAGCAAGAGTTGTTGATCGAGGAATTCGTCACTCTGATTTCATTAAGCGGGAAAACCTTTGTATTGCCCCTGGAGAGCATGTTTACCTCGTTATGGTCGACCTCTATGTTCTTGCCGATCATGGAAATCTTATCGATGCTGGAACCTTATCTGCAGTGTACTCTCTGATGGATACGAAAGTGCCAAAAATTGAAGTCACAGAAAATGGTGAGGCAAAGGTGCTTGATGATTTTGATCCCCTTGAAATGGGCTCACCTCCATTAACAGTGACTATGGCAAAAATCGAAAATAGCATTATCGCTGATCCTACATTGGAGGAAGAGCGTGTTATGGAGACACGGCTAACCATTTCAATCGATGGTGACGATACAATAACCTCAATGCAGAAATTTGGCGCTTGTCCATTAACACGCCAAGAAATTTCGGATTGCGTAGAACGCGCTAGCAAAATCGTTAAAAAGATGCGTAACACGCTTCCCAAGAGGTGAGCCTGTAATGGGACGAACCAAGAAAGTAGGTAGTACAGGACGCTATGGTGCTCGTTATGGTGCTACGTTAAGAAATCGTGTTCTAAAAATTGAAAAGGAACTGAAAACCACTCATAAATGCCCGAATTGCGAAACCAAAGCTGTATCTAGAGTTTCCACAGGAATCTGGGAATGTAAGAAATGTGGCTACACCTTCACTGGTGGTGCATATAGCCCATTCACTGATGCGCAGAAAATTATCCGATCTTTTCGTGAACGTTCTGCCAGTCGGCGATAAGTTTGATCGTAATTGGGTCAACTCGAAAACCTACACAGCGGGTTCGGAGCTTCATTCGGGAACTTGATCGTGTAATACCCCAATCAACTCGGCTCACACGTGGAAAACAGGGCATAGCAGACTTCTGTGAGGCTGCACGGGATATTGGCGCTTCCCGCATTTTACTAGTTGGCTCTTTTCACGGTAATCCAGGTCGCCTTGGATTTCTCCATCTTGTTCAAGATTCTTGGGTATTCAATCCACCAACTATCATTCTAAGAACCGTACAGCTTCTTCGAGAAAGTAAACGAGATACAATACCGCCTTCTAAGATACTATATGTTGTCCCGGATACAGACAATGATACAATTCAAGCTGAATTGCTTGCAAACGCTCTTGACTTGCCATTTGCCGATCGGACTAATATCCCTAAAACCGAACCAAAAACGTCAATCCTTCTAGTTGCTCTATACAAACGTTCATGCATTGAATTCCTATCCCTGCAAGAAGAGCAATATGTTGGTCCCACTCTGTTTGTTAAAAAGTTCCTACGTAAAGCTATGGGAGACATGAAACAATGGTAAATGAATCCAGTAATCCTCAAAGACATGGGATGCCATTTGCCATTCGGATAACAATTTCTTTTTCAGACCCACATAGTCAGGAAACAATTATGTCTTCTCTTAAACCAGAACTTGCTGCGATAAATTCAAAAAGAGTCAGACTTCAAGTTAAATCTAGCAGGAACAAGATTGTGTTCCATCTTGCCGCCCTTGATGCAACAGCCCTACGCGCTGCAGCGATATCGCTTATGCGTCTTTACAGTGTGGCAGATGGCGTGCTAAAATTATATGGTGAAGAAAAATGAGTGAAGAGATTCCACCACGAGTTCGTCAACAACTCGTACGCGTTCAACAAGTACGGGAAAGCCTACAATATATTGGTGCACTTCTATTGCAGGCAAAACAGCAACTGAGTGATATCAACCTAGCTCAGAAAGAGTTGAAGGAATTAAAGGCAAAGGATGTAGTTTACCAAGCAGCAGGTCCTCTATTGTTTCAGACAACCAAGACCAAGGCTACTAAAACCTTGGTGGAACAAGCGGAATCCCTAGACGTTCGCATCAAATCCCTTGAGAAACAGGAAGCTCAACTGCGGAAACAACATGAAACTCTTCAAGAAACGCTACGAGGGATGCTGGGTCAACAAGGTCCTGCTCCTGCTGGATAATTAACCCATTTACGGACTTGGCTGCTAAGTCCTTCATTACGTGACCAAACATTGAAGCAAATCGACCCGCCTCGTTTCCTTGAGGAACTTATGAAACGGGGAGATAAACCAATTGCATTAGTTCTCCATCAGAGTGCTGATCCAGATGCACTGGGTAGTGCTGCAGCTTTGGCTGCCCTTCTTAAGACTAAAACTGGTAGTGAGTGTCATCTTTTTGCCGAAGGTTTGAATCGAAGCGCAAAGAACATTGCCACAACTTTCAATATTGCTATGGATCCTGCAGAGGATTTGGCTAATTTTTCTACCTTTGTTTTTGTAGATTTGAATAATATTGAGCAGTTAGGGGTCTTAGCTGATTATTTCTCTAAAGAAGGGTCTGTTGTATTCTGTATTGATCATCATACTCTACACCCTGACCTGCCACAATTTGCCCATTTCTTATTACATGATAATCAGATTTGTGCCACAGCAGAACTGGTGCTAAAACTCTGGATGGTCAGCAGCTTAACTATGCCTCCACAGATTGCCAATTTATTAGCATGCGGCGTTGTATACGATTCTAGACACTTCTTTATTGCCCGCAATAGCACATTCGAGAATTTTGTCACCCTATTAAGGCTGGGTGCTGATTTTTCTTCTGTAGTTGAGTTGCTCTCAACTCCTGTTGACAAGTCAGAACGCCTTGCCAGACTTAAGGCAGCAGGCAGGATTGTCATTTACGATGAATTCGACCTACTCATTGCTGCTACTTCTATTGGCTCTTATGAAGCAAGCGTTTGTCGGGGACTTGTTACCCTTGGCGCTGACATTGCCATATGCTGTGCATCCAAAAAGGATGAGGTGCGCCTTAGTGCCCGTTGCACAAATGCCGTACTCAACAAATGGGGCATTGATCTAGCTAAGCATGTGATGGAGCCCCTAGGCAAACAAATTGGTGGTGCAGGTGGCGGGCATCCTTCTGCTGCAGGTGCAAATGGCACAGCAGACAGTGACCATGCACTTGGATTGGCATTACAACTTCTGCGGAAAGAACTAAAAGCCCGTCAAGCCAACGTCGAGCACAGGGACTAGATGGCCAACTGTTGGTGACCCAGTGTGAGCGTTGAAATCAGCAACCTCTCCTTCACTTATGCAGGAACAGCTCGAAAGGCGCTTCAAGATATTGACTTTACCATTCCACGCGGAGCATTTGTGGGTGTTGTTGGTCCCAGTGGCTGCGGGAAAACCACACTTGCTCGGTGTCTTAATGCGCTCATTCCCCATTTCTACCCTGGCAAAATGACTGGGGATGTCATTGTTGATGGGTGGAACACTCAGGACCATCCTGCCTATGAAATGGCACAAAAAGTGGGGCTGGTCTTTCAGAATCCAGAAAACCAGCTTGTTGCACCAAATGCTGAGCGAGAAATTGCCTTTGGTCCAGAGAATTTGGGGATTCCCCGGGGCGAGATTAGAAATCGGGTTGAAAATCTGATTCATCAAATTCACTTGGAGGATGTCCGCGATAAGGCTCCATACGAGCTTTCAGGGGGAGAACAACAGCGGATAGCAATTGCTGCCATCCTTGCCCTTCAACCAGCTGTCCTTGTTCTTGATGAGCCTACTTCAAATCTAGACCCAGTTTCTGCTTATGAGGTGCTTCAGTTACTAAGAAGATTGAATCAAGACCTTAAATTGACCATTCTTCTGATTGAGCACCGTCTCGAATTTGTAGCTCCCCTTGTTCAGGAACTCATAGTGATGAATGAAGGACTAATCATTGCCCAAGGTCACCCAGCAAGTGTACTCACAGAAAAAAAGGTTGTAGATGTGGGGGTTGCTGTTCCTCCCCTCGTCCAGCTTATTCAGAAACTTGGTAATGAAAAATTATGTCGAGATTTTCCACTCTCCGTAGTTGATGCTGTGAAGGCAATTCTTCAGGAGGTTTCTGGATGATTATCTTCAACGATGTTAGTTTCAGTTACTCACCAGGGCATCCAGTCCTCCAAAACATTTCTCTGGAACTCATTCCGGGTCAAGTAGTGGGATTAATGGGTGAAAACGGGGCAGGTAAGACAACATTAGTGAAACACATTAACGGTTTATTGAAACCCACTCAAGGATCTGTATACATCGATGGTGTTGATACTCGCAATACTTCTACTGCACGTCTAGCACGCAAGGTTGGCTTTGTCTTTCAAAATGCTGACCATCAACTCTTTGCTGATAACCTGGAAGAAGAGATTGCCTTTGCCCTACGTAACTTGGGTTTTCCCGACTCTGAAATTAAAACGAGAATAAACCATTACCTTGACATCTTTGAGCTGTCTAAATATCATGACCAATCCCCCTTCCTCCTCAGTGGAGGCGAACGTAAACGACTTGCCCTTGCATCAGTGCTATGTGTGGAACCCACGATTCTCATTTTGGATGAGCCAACTCAAGCACAGGATGCAAGGCAAAAACGCAAATTGCTTGAGTTTATCAACTCATTCCGTCAGTCCAATCGCATTCTTCTTCTCGTCACTCATGATGTAGAGTTTGCTGTTCAGGCAGTGGACCGCCTTCTCATTTTGTCTAAAGGACAACTTATCGCTGATGGCACACCTCGTCAAATATTAAGCCGTCCTGAACTTCTCCAAGGTGCTCGATTACTCCCACCCCAGTTGACAAGGTTTTCTCATCAACTTGCTGAGCACATACATGATTTTCCTAAGGACCTTATCCATTTAGAGGATGTTGTAGCTGCAGTTAGCAAATTATTGGGGTCTAAGAGGTGAAGGTCTGTGTCATCAATATTTGAAGCATTTCGATTTAAGCATAAAAACACGTTTATGCACAGGCTCGATCCAAGGACCACGCTGTACATGGCTGTTTGCTTTTCCATTCTTGGCATGCTCTTCCTTGATATTATACCCCTTCTCATAGTCTTAGCTTCCATTTTGCCATTCCTAGCCCTAGCTAGATCCCTTCGACAATGGGCTAAGAGTCTCCGTGGACTGGCAATACTTGCAGGATTTATCCTAGCTATAAACACGTTTTTCATCACCCTTTCATTTGCAATCTCGACTGTGCTGCGTCTTATGGTGCTTATGACAGCTTTTTCCCTTTTTTTCCTGACAGTTCACCCTGATGATTTTGCTCTAGCTCTCATGAAACTTAAAATCCCCTATGAATTTGCCTTCGCATTCTCAATGGCATTTCGCTATGTTCCAACAATAGCAACCGAAACTGAAACCATTCGAGACGCTCAAATGTCTCGAGGTCTCGAACTGGAAAGGGGAAACCTTCTCCAAAAAGTTCGTAATTACCTTCCAATCCTTATTCCAATAATTGTTAGCTCGATCCGGCGCGCCCTTCAAGTTGCAGAAAGCCTTGAATCCCGTGCCTTTGGCTCTACCAAGGCAAGAACAAGTCTCTATGAACTTCATTTACGCAAAAGAGATGTTTGTTTAATGATTTTTACTACGGTAATCGTTATGTTCGCTCTCTATATCAATCTGGTAATCCGTGTCTCATCTCCTTGGCTACTTCCTTCATGGTTATATTGGAACCTGCCACTGTGAAATCAAGCAATGGAAAATGTTCAACAAGGATGAATCAAGATGTGTGAGCCTGTTATCCACAATGTTAAGATTGGTAAAACTAGTCATCTTGTTGCTGTCTTTGGGTGTACTCTTACTTCTCAGCACACTTCTACTGCCATTCTTGATACTGGGCAGATTATAGCAGACAGGTTTCAAGTCACTCTACAACTTGTAAATGCTAAACGGATTGCAGGA
>JABXGU010000434.1 GCA_016550415.1 archaeon
CAGATTAGGGTTTCCTGAGAACAGCTAGTACATCTTCGAGAAGAATTTTTGTATTCTCTTTTACACGTTGGGCATCAAATGCATATAGCCAGCCCTCCTCAGTTAAGATGTCTGAGATTACCAGTGCAGATGCGGCCTTAACGTTTCGATACTGAGCTACTGCGAAAATAGCAGAAGTCTCCATATCCACCGCCAAAACTCCTGCATCTCGGAATTTGCGAAATTTTCCATAAGTTTCTCGATACACTCCATCTGTCGTCCAAATGTGTCCCTCAAAAAATCGCAGCCCTTTTGTCTGTAATCGCTGAACCAATGCCATTCTGAGCCCTGTTTCTGCAATCACTTGTGTATCTGGTGGAAGATAATGAAACGACGTGCCTTCATCCCTAATCGCTTCCGTACCCACAATTATATCGCCTGGCTGGAGAAATGTCTGTAACCCCCCCGCAAATCCAACTTCAAATACTACTTTTACGCCACAGGCAATAACTTCCTCCAAATAAATGACTGCAGCCGGGGCACCCACACGAAAATGTCCGACTCCCACGTTCACGCCATCAACCTGGCCAATATACAACGGGTTGACTCTATCAGGCCACCATTCCACTGGCTCTCCTTTCATCAACTGGATTGCAGTCTCAAATGCATTGTGTTGATATGTTATGAGTAACCGTTCGGGAATCCTTAGTGATGATTCTGGTACTCCTTGCCGCTTAGCTATTATACGAAGGTAATCTTGTGGCGAAAACACCGCGTCTTTATCCTTCATCACAATCATCCTTTACAACAGCTATAACAGCTTCAAGGATGCTTCTTTAGAAAAATGCATCGAGCAGTCTACGATTAGAAAATAAGGGGAGCTAGTAGCAACCTAGCTCCCTGTTTTTCGTAATTCTAGTAGGTATTGTTTTTTTGTTTTCGATGACGATAAACCAACATTAGCCCAAAGCTAACTATCAACCCAATTACTATCGTTTCAAAGGGAAACCCAGGAATTGGTGGTGGTGAAGAGGTTGTGGTAACTTGTTCATTGACGGTTATGGAGAAGGAGGCATATAGTGGGTTGCCATACAGGTCATAGACAGTCACAACTAGCGGATAGGTTTGGGGATGAAGGAAGGTGGCATTAGTGAGCCGTCCAGTGCTGCTAATAGAGAAGTGCACCATATCGTCGACCTCCCACCATGTACCTGAAGGGTCTGTTGCTTGTAACTGATAGTCGAGGGTCTCACCGTACTCTAACACCTGGTCTGTGGGTGTGACAGTCCAAGAAGGCGGGGTAGTATCTTGCACGGTCACCGTGAAGGTCGCAGAGCGATACCGATCCCCTGGATCATAGACACGGACCTGCAATCCATAACTTCCCACGAATAGCAGAAGTATGTTCGTTATGACGCCATTGGCATCAATGGTAAAATTGGTCGTATCGCTAATCCACCAATGATCAATACCTGAGGGATCAGTGGCATTAATATCGTAATAGAAACCAGCACCAAGTTCCACTATTTGGTTGGTAGGGGTTTCAACCCATTCAGGGGGTAGGGTGTCGATGACTCTGATTCTAAAGGTGGCTGAACAGTAGTTGTTGTAGGGGTCATAGGCATGGGCTTCTATCCAATAGTCGCCCTCTGCTAGAATTGTTTTGTTAGTAAGGGTTCCGAGTGTGTTGATTTCAAAATGGGTTGTGTCATTAATCCACCAGTGGTCGATGCCAGCACAGGCCCACGCGCTTAAATTAAATTGAACAGCGGTACCGAGTTGATAATTCCGATTAATTGGATCCTCAACCCATACCACGGGCTCTAGCTGCAGGAGCCATCCATCGCGGTTCCCTGCACCCCAGCTATCAGTCCAGCCAGCTAAAACAACATTCCCTGAACTACCCATCATCACGCCTTTCGTGAAGCGATCATCATCAGTGCCGCTACATGTTTGTTCCCAAAGGAGATTCCCATCCTCGTCAAGGGCAGCAACCCAGCCATCAGATACTCCTTCATCGAGTAGATAACCACCGAGTACAAATCCGTTATTGTTGCATTCCATTATTCCTTTGAACTCTCTGTCACGACCAAACCAATATGACCAGAGTGGATTTCCCGCATTGTCAATACGCAGTACCCACCCATCATAAAGCCAAGCTCCAAGATAGTAGTACGTTGAACCACAAAGGGCGAAGCCGCCACTACTGCACTCAATTATCGAATAGAAGGTATTAATCCATGAGCCACCATAGGTTCGATTCCAAAGATGATTGCCATTTTGATCCGTACACACCAACCATCCATACGTATCTGGATTGTCTGTTTTACCGCATATGAGAAAGCGGCCATCACTCGCCTCCACTAGGCCCTCCGCTAGTTGAATACCGGGCATACCTATTTTTTTAGACCAGGTCTCATTTCCCTCTGCATCCGTTCGAATCAAATGAAACGCTTGGGGACCAGCATTATACCCATCGGTGCCTGCAATCGCGAATCCTCCACTTTGGCATTCGACGACACAACGTCCATAATCCGGGTCGTCATCACCAAAATTATTTTCCCAGAGCAGTGTACCACTTGCATCTGTCCGAAGCAACCAGATATCTGGGGAAACACCATGGCTCTCATGACTCGAAGTGTCACCCACAATAGCAAATCCTCCATCGCTACACTCAACAACCCAGTGGCCATGATCTGCAGACGACCCATAGGTTTCATTCCAAAGGTGATTGCCATCCTCATCAGTGCGTACAAGCCATACGCGTTCACCATAGCCTGTTCGACCCACTAATGCAAAGCCTCCTGTACTCACAGCAATGCCATGATTAATCCTGTCATGTCCCATCCGATTATAGGTTTGGTTCCAGAGCGGAAACGGAGCACTTGGAGGAACAATCGCTTGCTGAAGCATCGACGCTTCCAGTGTCAATTCCTTCTTATTGGTACCCATCGATGAAGCATCTTCTTGATTTAATGGCACATTAAACGGGAGTAAGGATAGCAGTGCACAGATTAACAATGCAAAGAAAACCGCACTACCTCCTCGGCTCATTTTTTTCCAGTTCACAATTTGGGCTCTCAACTTTCCTACCCCTCTACTTTTATTGTTATGAAGACGCTCCAAACTCTAGAAGCTCTAGTACCTTTCCATTATTAACTAGTCTCACTTGAAACCATTCGTCTCACACAACAACCATATCTTTCTTGCTAATACTATAAAATTATTAGTCATCGAATCCCTCTCTTTTCTTAATGTTTTAGATTACTACCAGAAAGCAGAGCAACGCGTTTCGCTGGATATGGCTTTTTTCCCACTCTACTGGTATCTTTAGCTGCATCTGGTTTATTGAATGGCCATAAGTTGGTTCCACTTACATTGAAAGGAGTAGTCTTCAATATGGATTAGCATTCATGTCGTTAGTTGTACCATTTTGAGGGAAATTGAGTGTAAGAAATCCAGCTTAATCTGATTTATAACTAGTTTCGAGATAGCACCAGAGGAAGGGAGCACCAATGAATATGATGCCAAAACTTATGATTAAATAGCCTGGTAAATTCAGCCAGTATAAGTGCTCAAATGTTGCGGCAAACGCCGCAGGATTTGGTGGATCAGAGAGATAAGCACCGTGATACGATGCGGCGAAGGTTATCAGTCCTCCGATGGCAAGGCTCAGAATAGTCATCACTACGAGAATGATTATGGCTTTAGGGAGCCGCCTCATTGCCAAATCACCTCCAATTTGATTCATTGAGGAAAAAGTCTCCATGACAGTAAAAGATTTCTCTAACAATGAATTTAACTTGTATCGAGGTCCTTTTTACAAAAGATTAGAAAATTTGAGGGGTTTGTTATGAATCGATGGAAGAACCTGCTTTTGTATGTGTTTCTGATTGTGAGTTCGTTCCTTCCGCTCTTCACAGCAGTTCCTTACACGGCTTGGGATCGAGGACTGGTCATGTTGGAACTCTTTGTCACTACCAGCCTTAGCTATCCTGTCTGGCTTCGCATTGCTCTCCACGTTGTAACTCTGGTTCTGGTTCTTTTGTTAATTCCTTATGGGGAACACCTTGGGCGAATCACAGCTGCATACTTTGGTGCACTTTTCCTCTTCTACGCCTTCTTCCAAAACATCACCATAACTCCAACCTATGGGCTAACTATCCTAGCTGGCAACTTTGTTCTTCTGGCAACCCTTGGGATTTTCTGGTTCTGGGAGACATATAGACCTCAAACTGAATATACTCTTCAACGCCTTCCTTGGTGGCGATACTGGCCCCTCCCCTTCCTGTTCCTTGCCTACTGGTTCCCCTATGGACCAGATTTACTCCCTGATTTTAATCCCCTTCTCCTTTTGACCTCTGACTTTGGTGTTACCTTCTGCGCCACCGCCCCTCTTATCATCGCCCTCCTCACATGGCTCTATCCCCATGTCAACCAGCGTCTCCTCACTCTCACCAGCTTCATCGGATTCCTCATTGGAATTTTTAACCTCCTCGCTCCCATCACCATGCCCGGTTATACCCTATGGATGCTCTTCCTACATACGCCTCTCATCTTCATTTCTCTCTATGGGTTACTTTTACCGAAAATTCTTAAGAGAACTCCAATCGCTACTGCGTCTTGAGAGAGTCGCGTCCACTCTTCTCTCTTAATAGGTTCCAATCCTATCAGCTCCTCCCCCTTTTTTTTAACACCCCTCATAATAACACAACTACCCGATACACTTTGGTTTGGAACTCTGACTAATTGGTTGACTCTTCAGTGAGAATGTCCATCTTCAACTGGTC
>JABXGU010000435.1 GCA_016550415.1 archaeon
GACCTTCGTGAGCATCGGATACCTGCGTCCCAAATGATTGACTGCCCTCCGTTTCCCAAAATATGGGACTACCAGAAACGATAGTACCTTCATCAAACCGAGGCACCGCTGAAACTGCTGCATCAAGAAAAGGCGCTACCTCCAAATAGACCGTAACCAACCCACCCAGCTCTGGTGGAGTATATGGGATACGATGGGCATCCATTAAAGGCAACCCACGCATCGGAGTAGTGAATCCCGTAGTATACACATAGCTTAAATTCGTGAACCCAACAGCCCCAGCATAACCTAAAACGTCATAGCTTAAGTCAAAGCTAAATCCCGCTGATAACTGCAAAGCTGCTTGCCCCAGTTGAGTCGATAACGTGGCAATAACTTCAGCAGGTTTCGGATCACCAGCTTGGATAGCCTCGTTATAATTCAACGTGATAATTACTGGTAAAGACAAGTCAAACTGAAACCAAATCGTCTCCTCCGTTACCAAAGCACCATCAAACCACATCTGCTGCTCTGAAAAAACCTGTAACTGCGACAAAGAAAATTCAATCAGATGACTCCCATTTCCCAGAGGTGTTGGTGTTACCACCCATTGCGACTCCAAACACGAGGGAGAAGCCATCTGATGCAAGGACTGCTCTCCCGAAGCCATGCCAGGATTCAAAAGATGAACGATGCCATTTCCAGGCAAATCTCGTTCTGAATCATTGGCAATAGAACTGTCAGATATCATTTCTTGCCCCATATCGAATTCTAACCCACTAGTGGAGTCCATTATTGAAGCCGAAGGGGTCATCGGAGGTACGGGTAGCAAACCAGCTACAAGCACCGCAACAAAGAGTGTCCATTCCCAGGATAAACGCAATACAAGCAACTCCGAATGCAATACAACATCTTCTTTTTTCACCATAAGAAACTATCGAGAATAATCAGCACCAATGCCAGATCTTATGAGAAAATAACATAGGGCGAGACGCAAAGCCCGTTTCTGATGTGAAACAAACGCGTTCACGTCGTTTTCTAAGAATTACATATACGTCTTCGTCATTTATTACTAGCGACATATAACATATCAAAGCACGACTGATAGCACTCAACGAGGGGAGAACTCCAAACACAACCGCGGAGGGGCAACACCTATAAACACTCGTGGGCTTCCCTGTTGTTGTTAGCAAATAGGATTTAGTTTCTTTTTTTGAAGAGCTTTAGCTTATCATGCTAGGCAGCTATTCCCACAAATCACCTTCTACGGAACAGCACGGTTGCGTGACACAGCCACCTATCCCTGAGAGATAACCCCATCTCAACACAAGTGAATCGAGGTGAACACTATGGAAAAAGGCACAATCACATGGTTTAATCACGACCGCAACTACGGTTTCATCGAACGCGAAACTGGCCCCGATGTTTTCATACACGGTAGCGAAGTTGAAGGAGCACAATTCCCCAAAGAAGGAGATCGTGTCAGCTTCAAAGTCGAAGAAGGCGACCGCGGACTCAAAGCCACCAACGTCACGATCGAATAAACCACCCAGTCAACCAACTAATCAATCTCAGTGCCCCAACTTCACAAGGCCTATTCCCAAAAATAGTCGAAAAAGGACAACTGAGTTTGATTTTAGACCGCAATACCATAGAGGAGATGATAGAATATGAGCGAAGAACAAAATACTGAAAACAACGAAGAAGGTCGCGTGATGCGAGATCTACATCGTCGACCACGATCTCGGAAGAACCGTGAATACGTGCTAATCTCCGGCGAACGCGTCAAACGAGCTGACATCGGATGGACTGAAGAGTACGAAAGCGAAGACGAGTAAGAATAACCAAAGGCTCATTAGCTCCTTTGAAGGCCACAAAGTCACAGATTATTCCTTGGAGCAGATTCCTATTCTTGCCAGGTGATCTTGTCTATTAACTCTTGAATTGCCCGTGGAATGGGTTTAGTATCTTTGAGCGAAGCGTCCGCCACCACCTCAATACCCGGATGCAGCGAAAAAAGCCCCAAAACCGGACACGAAAAGAGCGGTGACAAATCAATCTGCTCAAAAGGATTAGCAGATAAATACAAGATTTCTAGCTTTAGACAATTTCGAAGCGGCTCCAAATCAATGGAAGTTAATTGATTCTCACCCAATTTGAGAGTTCGAAGATCTGTACACTGTTTTAATGGTGTCAAATCAATTTCCTGTAACAGGTTTCGGTCCAAAATCAAATCTTCAAGCTGACTCCACTGCCCTACTGGTGTCAAATCAATTTCTACAAGCGCGTTCCAATTAAGTCGAATTTCTTGAAGGTTCGTGCACTGGTGAAGGGGAGCAAGATCAATTTTCTGAAATCGATTAGCTGTGAGATGAAGTTCTCGAAGCTTCGTACAGGTTTGAAGCGCCGTCAAATCGATTTCTGCTAGCTGGTTATTACTTAGTTCCAGCTTCCGTAATCGATTACAATACTCAAGTGAACCAAGATCGAGTTGGAGTAATTGATTGCCACTTAACCGCAGATTCTTCAAGTTCGGACAGTGTTGAAGCGGTTCAAGATCAATTTTGGTCAATTGGTTTCTTCGCAAATCTAGCTCTTCAATTTCGGTCCGTCGATCGATCGGTGAGAGGTCCAACTCAACAATTTCGCGTCCATATAATGCGATATCAGTTTTTTCCGGAGGCAGTTGAAGTTGCACTTTCTCGCCATCAACTGTCGTATACTTAAGGACGATATCTTCCAAGAGAGTAAAATCTCCTTTTCCTGAATCTGCACTACATTTCTCAGCCTTCTTTTTGTAACTTGGGTATGCAACAAACTAACAAAAAACGCTCCAACCTTCATTAAAAGCCACTAGAAATTTAATTTTAGGACATTGAAACCAAGGGCGAGAATAATCATTTCGCTTCATTTGTTAGAAAATGCGCTCAAATGTCTTCGAACTGTTACAAAAATAACAAATAACTCATGTAAAATTAACCAGCATTGGTTTGAAATAAAAAAAGCCCACAGAACACCTATTATGGGGTCTATGGGCCTCAGAAAGATGATGAAGTCTTATTTCTTCGCGTTAGAAATTATGTTGATTGTATCAGTTCCTTCAAATAGTATTCCTGCTACTTCTCCCGTCACTGTTAGCACAACTTCACCCGTCTGTCCGTTTAGATATTCGATTAAGGCTTGTCGGTCAAACTTCACCATTAAATCTGGAATACCATCTTCGTCGTAGTCTCCAATTACTGACTCCAGAGGCTGTTCAACCCATTTCGGATCAACGGGAATTGTCCCTTCAAGAAACACTGTTGAACGATCGATGCCTTCGACATTGAACCCTTCCATGAGTTCTATATAGCAGGTTACCCACTTGCCGTTACTTTTCAAGTTCAAAGTGTTGGGGTCAATATCTAAGATAGCAGGTATGATGCACAAAACGGGTGCACCATAAACCCCAATCTCTTCTCCTGTCTCACTAGCTGTTAAACATAGCGAACCCTCTTGCAAATGAAATTCATATGCAGCCGCGTCAACGAACATGGGATCAACTTGCAGATTACCGACCCCCATAGGACCATAATAATTGGGTCCACCAGAGGTACCCCAGACATCATTGTAAGTCACTGTTCCTCCGATATTGTATATTCCGTAGCCCTCACCCCCTGAAGTCTCATAGACATAGGCAACAATATTGCCTGTTACTTTTGTACCACCATTGTTGTAGATTCCATAGCAATTGTCCCAACTATAATCCTTGATGTAAACCAACGTGTTATAAGCGATAGTTCCGCCCGATCCATATTCATGAATTCCAAATGCATGGTTCCACGAGTTGTCGATGATATTATAGAGAATGTTGCCAACAATCACTGAATCAGAAGAACTGTGGTCGAAAATACCAGCAACATGATTCCATGAGTCGTCAACTACATCATAGAGCAGGTTACCATAGACCGTCGTATCTATACAACTGTAAATGTCAATTCCCCGCGCATAGCCCCATCCACTATCACGAATATCACTTAGCTCATTTCTACAGATGGAAACCATGGATGAAGAACTAATTTGAATACCCTTTGCACCAGTATCCCATCCACTTGTTCGTAATCCAGTTATGTTATTGTTTAGAATGCAAAAGCCAGAAACACCACTAGCATAGACGCCTGTTTTACCCCCAGTTATTGTGAAACCTAAAATTAGAGCGTCACTGGCACCCACCACTATCGTTCCACCTGCACGAATGGTTGTAACCTGAGAACCCGCTCCAATGAGTTTGATTCCATCTTTCATCACGATGTTTTCCTCGTAAGTGCCTGCAGAAACATAGATGAAGTCGCCATAACTTGCTGCATCAATTGCCTCTTGAATCGTCGTATAATCACCTGGAACATCAATCCGCATTGCCTTCACTGGAGTGACGTTAAAAACCAACGTAAAGATGCTCACCAGAAACAAAGTTAGAAATATTCCTGAGATTCCTTTTCTTCTCATTTTACCTTCCTCTTAATCCCACTAAGAAAAACTTCGAAAAAACTAGCACCAACGATTTCCGATTAGGCACTACCCTTCTAGCACCTACTCATCAGTGGTCAGAACCTAAATAGTCTGACTAGAACTAAATGAACACTTGAAACCATTCGAATCCTTCCTCGTAGGATTAAACGGGTTTATAGTCATCCCGATATATATGTATGACGTGAAACAAATCATCTTTCACATCGTATATCAGAGACGACTTCGAAGTATATCTTTATTTGAATTGTTGCCATACATCTGAAAACCATTAAAGTCTTCTAAACACGCAATTACGAAATAAATTGAGGGATTATCATGGGAAAAGATGATAC
>JABXGU010000436.1 GCA_016550415.1 archaeon
AAATGTGGCGACCAGTGCTAATGGAGCGTCGCTGGCACTGGATCGTCTCAGGACTCATCAATTTCATAGTGGTCTTCGTTTTCGCATTGATTTTCTGGTACGCATTCGTTGACTGGCGTTTCTCACCACTCAAGTGGTGGTTCTTCCTCGGCTCTGCCATCGCTGGTTGGGGCAGTCTCGTAGTGGTTTCCCAGATATGGTATGATCACTATCCCTACAACCAATTCTAAAGCGTCCTAGGTCAAGCAATATTTGGGACAATACTCAACATTGTTATCGTTGCAGTCGTTTTCGTATTCTTCTGGTTTATCGTTGGACCCTTTATGATCCCAATGTTTAGCCCATTTGCACTGATGAACGTTGCTTCTATTGGAGGAGATTTCACGCTCGCTCTATTCCTTTCATCCAGTGCAATAGGCAGCATTCTAGCTTGTGGCTTCTCCTTTGCCACAATTTGGGCGGCAGGTGGGATGTACTGGCCCTTCACCGAGTTAAAGCAGCCCAAACGAGGCTTCGCTGTTTTATTAATGGGTGCAATAATAACATTGGCAACCTGGCTCTTCCTCTTCTGGCCCTTCCAAATTGCAACCACGTTACCACCGACTGTAACATCAGTTGATTGGACTATTTGGACAGCTTTGCCCTTCTGGTCCAGTGACAATTCTGGGGCTTACACTTCTCTTGCGTTCACCCAGTGGATTATCACCTTCGGGATGCTAACCCTGATGGCGTGGGAATACAAGCCGTGGACAGCGTTGAAAAAACAACCATGGATAGGTCTAGGCGCACTAATTGGATGTGGCTTCCTTGGAGGCATTGTCGCCTTCTTTGTCATGCCACCACTCATCGGTCTTATGGGATACACTGGTTCTGCGCAATATGCCTTCTCCACATGGATAGCAGTATTCATAACAACAATGATAGTGATTTGGACTCAATACTTCGACAATTGGCCACGTGGTTTCAGCACGCCAATCAACCTAGTCATTCGTACTCTCATCATCTTTATCCTCGGATATTTGTCGCTTTGGATTTACTTCATCATAGCACCTGTTCTCCTCGGTGATATTCCTATCGTTGCGTACAACCCCATCACCTGGCTATTGTGGCTACTCTGGTTTATGCTGCTCCATGTCTATGTATTCAAACGTGCACCTGGGTGGAAGAGCGTTTAGTCAGCTTCTTCCACTCTCCCCTCTTTTTTCTGTTAGGAAACTCAAATGATTGCTAATAAGGCAACTGTGATTATTAGTATGCCAAGGAGGTCTCCGATGGTTGTTGTGAGGGGAGGGATTATGCTGTCAGGGTCGCGTCCAGACTGATATACAACTCTTGCACCTAATAATCCGATGAGGCTGGTGCAGGCCGTGGCTAGTACTCCTGCACCTAAAATTGCGAAGAAAATAGGGACAATATATGCAGGTGAAGACGAGGTAGGCATGGCAAAGAGGATTGGTAGAATTCCATAATTGAGTCCTATTACACAGATAGCTAGGAAGACATAGGCAGTAAAAGCGACGAGGAGGATGGCTACGAAGTTGGCAAGGATAAGGGAATAGGGACGGAATCTTTCATCGAGTTCACCAGTGTAAAGGTGACTGGTAACACGCGCACCGACAACTCCAGCAAGGTCGCCTGTGATATCTATGAACGCAGGCATAATCAGGAGTACAAATGGGAAAATGGGAAAGATTACAGCGAGTTGAGTATCCAAGATCTGTCCAGCGATTAAAGCAAATATTAGAACTACTAAGAGTATCGGAAGGCTTTCAAGGACAATTTTACGGACAGTATAGGTCTTCATTTCTGTAACCTCATTATATTGGGAGTGGGATGATGAGCCAAATTGTTGCTAGAAGACATGTGACGGTAATTATGTCGCCGATGGCAGCTACGACTGGGATGGTGATATTGTCAGGGTCAAGTCCATGAGCATGGGACAATAAAGAGACCAAGACAGTTATTGTAACTTGAATTACGCTAGCGAAAAGCGCTGTTATCATTGCAATTGAGACAAATAACAACGGTGATCTTAATTGACCGACTTGGGCACCAATAAAGGAGATGGTGAAAAAAGACACCCCATAAGCCCCTAGTCCTAAAAAGAAGGATACGATGCTAACAAGAATAAACGAGGCCTTGATGTTAGCCTTTAGAGGCGCGTTTAATCCTTGTTTCCAAGAAATGGTCCCAAGATGAGTTGCAGATCCAAGTCGTTGAGCTAGGCTAGTGGAGATATTGCCTCGAAGTTGCATGAGACCAGGAACTAGGACGAAAAAGCCTACAAGAGTTGCTACAGATTCTTCGACTCTAATTAATAGGGACCCAGCCATGAGCTCACAAATGGCAGTCAGGAGTAGGAAGGGCATGGCTTCGCGGTAAACCCTCCGAATCAATTTGAGTTCTCGGGAGCCGCTGTTTGTCGTCGCCATCGTCTCCATCTCCTAGGATACATGTTGTCGAAGAAGAGTCATTGATGCTATCACTCTTCATCTGTATCATCATTTGTACCACCCTTATGGAGCTACTCATTGAATATTATACCTTGCCTGGTTGAGTTAAGCAACTGCCTAAATAATGCAATAAATATGTTTCGACACAGACAACCGAAAATTTCGATACATGAGTAAAATCAAAGATGTTGAAGAACCAGAGGAGCTCTAAAGATTACTCAGATAAGAATGGATATTGCGTGCAGCCAGTTTTCCTTCACCAGCCGCAGCAATAACAGTACCTTCCCCACCACTGATGTCACCTGCAGCCCAGACATGAGGAATAGACGTTTCCAGTGTATCGGAATCAACGATAACATCACCCCATTTATCCACCTTGAGTTCCGGTGTACATTTAGGCACTGAGGGATTTGCAGAGGCACCTATGGCAAAAATAACAGTATCTACAAGGAATTCTAGTTCTGAATCAGGAACAGGTTCGGGGCGACGTCGACCACTTTCATCTGGCTCACCAAGTTTCATACGTATGCAACGTATACCTGCTACATGTCCTTTGCTGCCGAGAACTTCTATCGGCTGAGTTAGGAATTGGAATTTGACACCTTCGACTTTGGCATGATGATATTCTTCTCGGCGAACAGGCATCTCCTTCTCTGATCGTCTATAGACAATGAGTACCTTCTTGGCGCCTAATCGGAGTGCTGTACGGGCACTATCCATTGCTGCGTTGCCGCCGCCGATGACAGCGATGGCGTGTCCCCTCAAAATAGGTGTGTCATATTCAGGGAATTGATAAGCCCGCATAAGATTTACACGCGTTAGAAACTCATTGCTACTGTAGGTGCCCACCAAGTTAACTCCAGGAATTTGGAGAAAATTTGGAAGCCCAGCTCCGGAGGCAAGGAGAATAGAGTGATACCCTTTCTGGAAGAGGTCTTGGAGTGAATGTAGTTGTCCGATGAATGCGTTAAGATGGAACTTAACACCTAATTTACACAGGTAATCAACCTCAGCCTTGACGATAGATTTGGGCAAACGGAACTCAGGAATTCCATAGATGAGCACACCGCCAGGCTCGTGGAGGCTTTCAAAAACAGTGACCCGATGACCAAGGAGTGCAAGGTCACCTGCAGCTGTAAGCCCAGCAGGTCCACTCCCAATTATAGCTACACGATGTCCTGTTACTTTGGGTAGCGATGGCGATTCGACACCATGTTCACGTTCCCAGTCAGCAAGGAAGCGTTCAATCCTACCGATTTCAATAGGATGCCCCCTCTTGCTGAGCACACATCCTTTCTGGCATTGGACTTCTTGAGGACAAACCCGACCACAGATGGCAGGGAGACTATTCTTCTCTTTGATAATAGTGATTCCAGCGCGAAAGTCTTTCCGTCTTACAGCATCCAAGAAACGGGGTATGTCAATTTCCACAGGACAACAGTCCACACACGTGGGGTTTTTACACTGCATGCAACGGTTTGCCTCTTCAATCACTTGCTCAGCAGTGTAACCCAGATTGACCTCATCAAAGTTGTGAATACGTTCTTTGGGATCCTGTTCTGGCATAGGTGGAGGAGAGATTTCCCAAGGCTTCTGTGGAGTGCCCTGCTTCTCTGTTTTCCCTTGTTTGTTTCCACCTGGGACCATTTCTTACAACCTTTTTGTCTTTTATTCCTACTATTCTTAGCGAGACTTTGAAGCACATACCTGCTTATAGTGTTCGACTGCTGCCTTTTCTTGGACCATATAAGTTTCAAGTCGTTTCATTAGAAGGTCGAAGTCAACCTCATGAGCGTCAAATTCTGGACCATCAACACAGGCAAATTTTGTCTCTCCGCCCACCTCGACACGGCAAGCGCCGCACATACCGGTGCCATCCACCATAATGGGATTTAAGCTGCACTCAGTTTTCACCTTGAATGGTTTTGTAGTTGCTGCAACAAATTTCATCATAATTGGTGGTCCGACGGTGAAAACATAGTCAATTCTGCGACCCTCTTCGAGTATTTCCTTTAGTTTAGTAGTGACGAAGCCTTTGATGCCCTTGGAGCCATCATCTGTAGTGATGTGGAGTTCGTCGCTAATATGGCTAAGTTCGAGTTCACAAACTAGCAAATTTTCTTGCCTAGCACCGAGAATTGTGATGAGGTAGTTGCCAGCTTCCTTGAGTTGACGAGCGCGCGGAAGAGCAGGGGCGGCGCCACAACCTCCAGCAACAACAATAACAGTACCATATTTTTCAACAGAGGGAGCAGTGCCAAGGGGACCTATGATATCATGAATACTATCGCCAGGCTGTAACTTAGCGAGCTCCATTGTTGATTTTCCAATAACTTGGAAGACAATTGTGATAGTACCATTGTTAACATCCCAGTCTTTGAAGGTGAGCGGAATGCGTTCCCCATGATTATGAAGACGATAGATAAGGAATTGTCCTGGTTGAGCCTTTGCGGCAATATCAGGTGCTTGTATCTCGAACTCGTAGATGTCACTGGCAATTTGTTTTGTAGAGAGAATTTTGAACACGTAAGGTTCCCCTGATTAATATTTGGCAGAGATATTGAGTCGCGACTTGTATAATGAAACTAAAAGGATTGCCTATGTTTAATCCTGATTGCTGTTCAATAGCGTAGAACAGCAGGACTCAAAATTATGACCGGTACCCTCCACCTAGTCAATTTAGGTATTGTAATGGAGGGAGGGTAGTCATTCTTTTGTGTTGAGTGAAGTTAGGATGAGCTTCGTAACTTTGGATAGAAGGCTAGTAGACTAATGAGGACTCCGAAAAGCCAGAAGATAAGGGCGCTGATAGTTACAAGAATACGCATAGGATCAGTTGGTAGAAGGAAATTTTCAACTGCGTAGAATAACGTCCCAATCATGAGACCAAACATACCTGCTGCTAAAAGCTTTACTGAACGTCTTTTTGATTTATCCGTCAGTTGTAGTGAAGTTGTGAAAAGAATGATTGTAGAAGCTATGGTGAGAATAGCAGGCATGATGAAAAGTGCCACACTTCCAGCTAGTCCAGTTTCTATTACTGTTAACAGCAGGGGATCCGGTGCAGGTTGAATGATCTGGTCAGAAATCGCTATCGCTGATAGTATTATTCCAGAAATTAGAAGGATGAAAATCACCCAACAATTGAAGATTTTGTGTATGCCATATCGAACGTATAATCCTGTTAAGAGGAAACAGATAGTGGAAAAAATACCTGTTGTTATGCTTATGTTACGGCATATGACGATAGCAAGGTAGGATGGCCACATTATATCTTTCAAGGTGTCAAATAGCCAAGTTGCTCCCATTAGGAAGAAGCTGAAGGCGAATAGCTGATTAAGAGAGTATGTTGGAGATTTACGAAAAACTAGTAATCCACCTGCAAAGAACGCTATCGTAACTACAGGTTTAATCCACAATAATGAGGCTACAGCACACATAACTTTTCACTATCTCATTTGATAATTGCCGATTCGGGTTACAATAGGCGGTCAAGACGGTCCTGTGGGCGAAGGACTAGGTCACCAAGAATATCATCTATTGTATCTGCAAATTTGTCATAATCCTCTTGTCTAGTCGTTGAACGTATTTTTGGGAATTCTAGTAGGAATGCAGAATGAACTCGATTCAATGCATCCCTTACAGGTTTTTCAAGTGCACCTCGGTCACATATTGCATAAACATAGATTGGTGCTTCTTCTCCTTCTGCAAGGATACGACCTGTTAAAATGAGAAACTTTCTGTCCTTCATTATGAAGGTTTCAACTTCATCAGCGAAGACTGTGTGGGCGAAACTCTCAATGGCGGCAACTAGGCTATCCCATTGTATAGGCTCGGAGGTTGAATCCAAATCATTTGGATGATATTGCTTTCGTACTAAGGATTTGCCCAAAGCGATTAGCCCAACTTCTCGAACAACCAAGTCCATACCCCGCTAAGTGCACAAATCTATCCTCTTGAACGCCAAACGTAGAACCACGTTTTGGCACACATACTTGTATATCATGATTTATAATTGTTCAGCAGAGTAACACAACAATGAGAGAGCCTATTGTAAAGAAAATGAAATTACCAGTATCACATTATTTAGCTGAAGAGAATAGTATGTTAAAAAGGACTTGGGGAGTTACACCGTGTTCTTTAAGCAAATGCCAGAAATCAAAAGTACAGGCAAAATAATCATAGTTTCTGATGTTCATCTTGGAAGCCCAGCTAATAATGATACCGGCTTCAAACGTTTCATTGAGGAATATCTAGAGACAAACACTGTAGAGCATTTTGTAATGCTGGGAGACATCTTTGATTTTTGGGAGGGTTCACCAAGAGAAATATTAGGGAAACATCGAAAAATCCTGAGACAAATACGTGACTTAGATTCGACTATTCATTATGTAGTTGGAAACCATGACTACACAATTCAAAGATATTTCTCAAAGTCTGATAGAGATAGATTCAACTTCACGAACAATTTTGTAATTAGAAACGGGGAAGAAACATTCCGTTTCATGCATGGACACCAAGTTTTTGAGGAAGTGTTATTCCGCAAAGTACTATATGGGGGACTTTGCTTGGGTCTTTGCCAAGTGCAAAGCACAATAAAGAACATGTACACAATTATGAGTAAATTATTCCGGAAAAACCCAAGAGAATTTGTAAGGATACCCTTCATAGAACGATTGAGAGGTTCATTTGACAGTACAGTAATCCAAATGTGTAAACGCTCAGTATTATACAAACTTCATAGTGAAGTGACCGAGAAGTTAGAGGAATGGGTACGAAAAATTGCAATGAGTGAGCAAGGATTAACAAAATTAAAGGAAGAAGAATTCTTGATTTTCGCCCATTTTCACATGCCTGAAAAATGCCTTAAGGATAAATGGGCAAATGCAGGATGCTGGATGAAAGGAGAACACCAAATGGATCATAAGGGCTTTAGTAATTTTTCATATCTGACAATAGAAAATGGTGTAGTAAATCTAATTGGTAAGAATTCAACAAGATTTTCCTCCTAGAAACGGATGACACAATATTCTAGCCTGCCGCCTTTCGGAAAGAGTATAGGCAAAGGAGTGACCCAATCAGCCAAACGGAGAGAGTGAAGATGCCAAGAGTGATTCGTATTAAGTCATAAGATGGATTAGAGGCAGAGAATAATCCTTGAATAGCATAAGAGACAGCGCCTGCGGAAAGCATCAGAATTCCGAACGCAATTAGGAAAAGGGAACGCTTCTTAGCAGGTTGCTCAACATGACGAGCAGCAGATATTATGATAGAAACAGAAACTAGCGTAAATAGTGTAGGAAAAATAAAGAGGGCAACTAAACCGGGAAGTTCCATAATAATTATTGTACCCTCTATGGGATCAGGTACGGGTAAAACAACTTGGTAGAAAATGGCTATAAATGAAAGACCCAGACCTATTAACACAGAGGGAAGGAGAATCTTAAGATTATATGTGATACTAGTACCGTATCGCACATTTATTCCAGTTAAAAGGAAACAGATGCTTGCGAAAATTCCTGTGATTGTGGTCATATACCGGGATGCCAACACGGCAGTGTAGCCAAATACCCATAACATATCCTTTAGAAAGTCTAGAAACCAGCAGAAACCAAAGAGAAGGAAGCTGAGAGAAAAAAGTTGATTTAATGAATACGAGGGATTTCTGTAAAG
>JABXGU010000044.1 GCA_016550415.1 archaeon
AGGCAGATGATCTAGTAAGGTTTCCAAGGAATTTAGCAGAACCAATCCACTATAATTCCAGAAATCCGGTGGCCATACATGAAACCGCCGACCTTGTTCTTCAGCTATTCCCTCTCGAGCTAATTTCAAATAACTTAGAATGTCGGCTTCAGGATTGAATAAGGCCTGTATTCTAGCCAATAGGTAACTGGCAACCTCCTGTTCCAACATCACTACAGCATCTACATCTTCCCTCTCATGTAGATCCCGCACAGTTTCTTCTGGTGATGAAAAGGATCCAATCAAATCTAACATTGATCCGCGTCTTGTATGAAATGCATTGATTATTTCATTCCCGTGATAGAGAATGTATATGATGCCTTTGTCTATTTTAAAAAATGGCAGCACGGAAATAAGGTTGTTCCATTGAGTGAAGTCTGTATCGATGAACTCGAATTTATCATCAATCCTTTTCATCGACTAACCTCCATGATACGTGTGGCAAAAGGCAGTAATTCCACTTCTTGGGGACCTCGCCCACTCAATTGTTCACCGGTCCAAGCGTCTCTGAGAATTGAACGTTTTGCCACTTGTACTTCCACAGAAAGAGGTTGGTTGGATGGGTTGGCTAAGAAGATAGCGCGTGGTGCTCTCTTTCCCCAATAAACTTCATCGACAAATGTGGCTCTTAAATCACCGACCGGTTTTATCTCAAGACTTGGAAGCAATTGATTTATTACACTCTCTGCATCGATTGCATCATGCCTATCTGATATCGGTGGAAATGTGATTCTTAGGTAGATGAAGGATCCTCGTCCATGGGGTGCTACCATACCTGCTTCTCGGGTACCAACAAGGACTTTTCCATTTTCAAATCGTATCGGGTCGTGAAAACCGACAAGAGGAGGTATCGTATTGATGGATTTCAGGTCTGTTTCATCAGTAAGGGTTGTGCAGGGTCGCATGTCAGAGCCTAGATAGGGAAGTTCAGGTCCAATGATGGCAGTGCCGCCTTTGTCAACATATTCAAGAAGCTTGCGTTGTAATTCATCTGACATGTAATCATATGTGGGCAGAAATATTGTCTTGAAATTTGAGAGGGCAGGGTTATCCATATCAGTGTCCCCAATTAGGAAGGGGATTTTCGAGCGCGTCAAGCCCCAATAAAGAGCCTCCCAGAAGGCTGGATAGGCTTGTTGTATTGCTTCGCTATACCCAAAAGTATAGGCGTTTACAAGACATTCTGGGGGAACACCAAGGAGATTCATAAGCCAGTTGGAACGGTCACATAAGGAAACTAATCGTTCATATTCTAAATTGCGTGAAAGGAGAACAGCCACTGGTCGTTCAAGTGAATAGAACTCAAGATTATCCAAAACTCTAAGTAGTTGCTGCAAAAAGGCGTGACGGCGGTCACTGAGTTGCCCCTTTCGAGAGATGGGGCTTCCCACCCAGCGATTTCGTTCCACAAGCATATGGATGTTGAATCCACGAAATCCATACATCAAAGCAACAAAGAGGGCAAATTGCTGGTCTTCCAGATTGAGAGTGGGCCCCCAAGGCCATGTGCCCATACTAGCTTCTCCAATATATGGAAGAGAGCTAATTGCACTCATGTAAAGGGCTCCGCGCCGAATATCATCATACTTTGTTCTACCCAGATACAGTCCAACTCCTTGTATGTCCAACTCCTTTTCTACTCGTGTTACATTCAACGGAAGCCTAGGGTACACTGGTCGAATATTATGTTGTGTAATTATACCTCGAATACCTCTAGCCCAAAGGAGACTCGCCAGAACGCTGAGTGATAAACCAATATAATATTCTTGAAATTCAATCCAATCAAAATATCGCGGTAAAGCTTCCCGCTCTCTGGTAGCTAGGGCTCTGGGCGGTTCCACTTCAGAGAATCTGCCATACCGTGTTCGATATGCCCTATTCAATGCTCCAATGGATTCGTATTTCCCAGAGAGAAATTCATGATACCAACCAACTGCTGAAGGAGAATAATCAGCACTGAACGCTCCATTCATGAAAATATTCGGAAGCTCATTATCAATCTGGATCCCAATAAGTGGTCCACTGGGTGTTAGGTGACGAACAAGAATAGGGCAGAGTACATCAAAATATCGTGTTACCTCATCATAGAATTGTTCATTTGCATAACTAGGCATAGGGAATGGGACAGGCGTAGCAGGAATAATAACCAGTGTTCCTTGCGCAGACTGTGCTAGAAGATCAATATTCTTCACAATTCGAGAAGGATAACCAAAATGCAAAAGCTCAGCATTAATGGAGGGACCAAGCTGTGCAATTACGTGAAAACCCTTTTCTTTGCAAAGTGTTAGAAAACCTTCCAAGTCAGTTCTTTCATCAACCTTCCCAAAATCGTATTGACCGATTCCCTTTTCATGCACGTTCCAAGGCACACTAGTAGAAATAACACGGAACCCAAGTCCCTGTATTCGGTCTAGAAGATTGGACCATTGTCCTCGATCTTCTCGCCAATAATCTATTGACCCACTATATAGAGGTAAAGGCGTTTCTCCAATACGAAGGCAGTTTTTATCGATTTTTGGCAGAGAATGAATTGGTTCACTAGATTCATCATTGTTGGAAGCCGACGACTGCATTATTCCTGTTCACCAAATCCACGCTGGTATCTGCCGGGTATCAATATAGTAAATTCACGGGTAAACACACTTACCCCTATATGTAGATATAATTTCCTCCACAGCCTTTAATCTAGTAAGGTTCACTAAATTAGGCTAGCTTGCCCAATGGAAGCTACTCCTAATCAGAAAAATCAAGCTTCTCAATTGGCGTAGGAAGCAGGTCGCCAGGTTTCAAATATTCAATCTGCAACGGTTGAATTCGAAGAAGAGTATACTCTGGATGGTCAGGCGAATCCCAAAACTCGCTAAAAAAGGATACAGTCTTTGCAGCTCGTGCACGTTGTTCCGGATTTTTCTCAATGGTTACTTGTGCCGTAAATCGAACATAACCAGTGCCTTTATCGTGTTTTACGAGTGTAACAATTTCCACTTTATCATGTTTCTGAATCTGTGCAACCTTGGCATCCTTTGTACCTGTCAAAACAAAAAGGTCACCTTCCAGTTCAACCATTGTCACCGGTCGAACACGTGGCTGTCTGCCATCAAATGTAGCCAAGAATATAGTCGTCTCACCACTAAGTACCTCTGATACAGAAGGAACAGTATTTTTTGTCATCATTTTACCTCCTCGTGTTTCCAAGTCTGTACAAAACCATGAACAAGATCAACAGTCGCAGCAAGATCACTTATTTTCAATAGTGAAATCGAGGAGTGAATATACCGACAAGGTACAGAAACTACGCCTGCTGGGACACCACCCCGTGTAACAGCAATTGATCCTGCATCTGTTCCACCACCAAGTGGCTGTTTCAATTGCCAGTTAATCTTCCGCTCATTAGCTGTTTGCTCTAGAGTTTCTACAACTCGTTGATGCGCAACAACTGAGCGATCTGCCACCGTGACAGCTGGGCCCTCACCTAGTTGTGTTGGAGATTGGTGGCGGGGAATACTTGGCAAATCTCCAGCTGATGTGCATTCTATTGCGAGAGCCACATCTGGTTCCAATGTATAAGCCCCTGTTCTGGCTCCACGCCCACCAACTTCCTCTGCAACAGCGAAGTTGAAAACTACAGTTGCAGGTTGTTCCTTATCTTCTGCAAGACGACGGAGCACTTCAATCAACACTGTGCAGCCACCCCGATCATCAAACGCTTTGCCGCTAAATACATCTTCAGAGAATTTGAGAAAGGGTTGCCAGACTGTTAATGGTGTACCCACCCTAATCCCGCGTTCTTCTGCTTCCTTCCTTGTTGTTACACCAATATCAACGAATAAATCATCAAGTGGGATTACACTTTCACGTTGCTTTGCTGTAGTCAAATGTGGTGGGATGGCTCCAATAACTCCAAATAATCGTTGCATTTCTTTCTTTCTACGTATTTGAAGAGCAACACGATGCCCTGGTAATATTCGTGGATCCCATCCTCCAATAGGTGCAATACGTAGGAACCCTTGGTCATCGACATGTCTGACAAGGAAACCGATTTCGTCGATATGGGCATCCAAAAGGATTCGCGGGTGTTTACTATCACCTTTACGAATGGCAAGGAGATTACCAATCGGATCAACCCAGCATTTATCCACTAGATTCTCAATCTCTTGGTGAATAAGATTACGTGGTTCATCCTCAAAACCAGAAATGCCGATGGCTTCTGAGAGACGTTGCAAAGTCATAACAAGTGAGTTAGTCGTCATATTCATTCGCTCTATCTTGCTTATACAACCCCTTGTCCAGAGAATGCTTATCAGATTTAAGGCTAATGCTGTATTCCTAGACCGTGCTAAACTCCTTTAACTAAAACAAATTGGAAAATTCAATTTTATCCTTCGGACTTATCAAAAAAAGGAAACTTTTAATTGCAAAGTTGCCCACCCGCTTATAATTACATTCCACCCTGCACGGCTGGAAGAGGGTTGAACAGTCATTGACTTTACATTCAATTTTCATCTTCCTAAAATCTGGTGAAAATCTCATATCAGTAACCTCTCCAGTTGTGCGATTAGATCAAACCCTTCTCACAGGACTACTGACCGCAGTACGAGAATTTGGCTATGAAGCCATAGATGAAGAAATAAGAACAATTGGTGCTGGAGCATACCGCTTCCACTATGATGTCTTTGGCGACCTAATCACAGTTGGACTCGCAGATGGCAATGCTGATGAATTAGAGGTTCAAGCAGTACTTCACGGTCTCAATGTCCTATTCTTTAACCAATTCGAAAAATTACTCAAGAATTGGGATGGCAGTTCAAAACCATTTCAAGCTTTTCTACCCATAATTCATGAAGCTCTCCGAGCACACAATGAGCGATCCCAAGTATCTCTTCGCCGAATGACATCCACAGAATTCCTACTCAAAACCCTTGAATCAACTCTAGATAATGTCATTCTTAATCTTCTCGTTGGTGGAGCAATCATAATGTTAGGTGGTTCTGAGATAGTAAAACAGGTAAGTGAGGCACTTGATCAAATCCTCCCATTCACTGTTCCCAATATGCTAGGTATCTCTGATCTAGAAACAGCACAAGATATTCTAGCTAGCAGAGCAAAACAACGGCGAAAACACCCAACACTACTAGGCGTCACTGAAACCGTCTATCGAAGGCTAACCATTCCCAAATATATTGAATACAATCTCTTCCTCAATCTTTCACATGATCCACCTGTTTGTTCAAAGCCACACCTTCAACCAAACATGAGTATAGCAAAGCGTGCTTTAGCAGCTAGCAATGATTCCCAACTCCAAGCAAAGCTTCTTGAGCTTCAACTTGAATTACTTCGTGCCCAATTGAATAGTTTCATGAAGTTCAGACAGAATGTTCAAGGAGTTCCCTATCAGGTGTTTAAGGGTCTACTTCATTATGACTCAGAACGATATAGCTTGCTGGAATATCTCTCCCGTGAATCCATTTTGTTTTCTCTCAATGAAGAAGAGGAGGCCACTGTATCCGCCCAAGAATCTGTATCCTCTGGAGATCGGGTAGGTTCGTCAAAAGCATCTGAGAAAAGTGATTGAGGGGCTTCCTAGTACTAGTTCCTTTTTTAGTTAGGATGTAAGCACAAAAATCTCTTCTCTAAGAAGTTGGCTTATATTTTTGAATATTTATTAGTGTAAATGCTTTAGGGTTTTTAAGGCTCATTTAACGATATAATGAACGATTTAATTTTCTTTTTATTGTTTTAAGGGTTTTTAGCCCTTTTTTCGAAATTTAATAATAACAGAACTCTTTTTCTGCAGTAGTGATTCATTTCTTTTGATTAGATTTTCGATATTCTGAATGCTTTTTCTCGGGTATTAGATGCAATCGGAAGCTTTATTTAGGAAAAAATGAGACACAATGAATAACAGTGAAACTTAGTGAAAGTTGATGAACTATGCGAGACCGGAAACTCTCGAAAAACGGGAGAGCTCAACCGGAAGATATTGACAAACTTCAAGCGCCAAGCATTGAGGAGCAACTGAAATCTGCAATGCCATTAGTGACTGCTACATTACGTGTTCGCATAGCCCGTACTATTGCACAGCTTCGTGAAGACTCGCTTCTTGCTAAGCAAAGTGGGGAGGTGGCTCATGCTTGATTGAACGATCCAAAGCTGTTCAGTTAAAACCCCATGTGATTGAGAATCTGAAAAATGTAGATGCAACTTCCGTCTTGGATCTTATTACACCAACTGCTAGGACCTTTATGTGTCGACGAAATGGCCGATTGGTGGATGGAGGATACTGCGCCTTCTTCTGTGAATTGGGACGGCAGCAGGAACACCATTTTGATCCAAATAGTGGAATCGATGTCCATTGTCTTTTCGCCTACAATGAGCTTCTCGGTCAAATGGGAGATGGCGCACATTCTGACAGCTAAAAATTTGAGTAATCCTACAATCAAAGATGAAAATGCTCGGGAACTGGGAGTATCAGAATAGATGCAAGGTGTCAGGGATTGTGATGTACAATGTCTTTGTTTGATGAACGCTTAGAGAGTTTGAATTGGAGTGATTTTCCTTTTCGAATAGATGTGTTACCAGATGTTTTTGCTGGAGAGAAACGCATTGCAGGTCCTTTGACAAGGCAACTTCGCACTGGGAATATTGTGCTTATCGAGGGTGGTCCAGGAACTGGGAAAACCCATGTGCTTCGTTGGTTGTATCAATATGCTGCAAAATCAAAGGGTGTAATTCCCTGCTCCATTTCTGAACCCTTGAATACTCATATCCTTGCCACTGCTTTAACTGCGCTAATTGTTCGTACTGCAGGAGAAAAAATCCCTTCTCCGCCAGTTCTTATTGATCACCTAGTTGATAAGGTTGAGAAATTTTCCAAGGCAAAGCGTAAACGCATTGTCTTACTTGTTGATGAAGGAGACGCTTTAGCCCTGAAGGAGGGGGATTCAGATGAGGTTAAAGCAGAGAAACGTAAGACAATTCGGTGGCTTCGTATCCTAAGTGATCTTCCTGCTGTAATCGTTTTTATGGCTGGGTTAAATGGATTTAAGGAGGCACTTACCGATCTCTTTGAACCTTTTGGAGAACGAATTACCTTTCACTTGGAATTGGAAAGACCAGGGAGAAATGGTCCAGAGGTTCTGACTCGTATTGAAACTGAGGAACTGATTCAGAAACGGATTGCACATGTTGGAGGTAGTGGTATTCTGCCCTTCACTGCTGAAGCCATCGATGCGATTCATCCTCACACTCGTGGTTTTCCACGAACCATTCTTCGTTTTTGTGAGAATATTCTCATGCTCGCCTTTCAAGAGGATACACCAGCTGGTGACCGAATTTCTCGTGATTTCATCCAACAAGTAGTTCAGCAACATCCATGTCCTCCGCCAGAATCAACACCAATCCCTCTCATTACCAGTAGTGATAGTTTCGTGGAGGACTCATCTGAAGAATTAGAGGATGGGTGGTTTGAAGAATTTGATGAACTCACTGCAATTCAAAGAGATATCCTGAATCTGGTGAAGCAGCTACAGAAGGCAACTTCAGCAGTTGTAGCTGAGGAGCTGGGTATTGCAAAAGGCACTGCCTCCAATGAGTTAAAGAAGCTCTTTGATATGCAGAAGATACAACGCCGAAAAGGCTACCGAGGCTTTGAATATTTACCTAAATAATCACAAAATAAATGTCAGACAGATAGTCTAAAAAAACAAGTCTACAGGCTTTAAGAAATTGACTTCTGAACCCAATCTTTAAGTGAAGCA
>JABXGU010000437.1 GCA_016550415.1 archaeon
GCGACGAAGAAAAGGAAGAATACGCTCAAATCGATCCATGCGGAATCGATACCCGCATTGACGACAGACAGCGTCATTGGGATGTACTTTAAACCCACATTCAGGACATCGAAGAGTGGACATATGAATTCACTACCGCAGGTGACCCTTTTTTCTTTTCTGTTACTTGTAGTGACGAAAGCTTTAAGTTGTTTATTTCTCAACACAATGCGAGTGACACAAAAATGGGGTATAGCTTTCTCCCCGAATCAATGCTTCTTTTTCAACTGGCCTAGATTTGCTGCTAATTTTGGAGTGTCACAACAATGCAGAATTCCCATTATGTCTGGATTTAGAATAAAAATGGAGGTCCAACCCTTTGATTGACTATAAGAAAATCGAGTTAAAATGGCAGAGAAGATGGCGCGAAGCCCATGTCTTTGAGGCAGACCCTAACCCAGATCGACCCAAATTCTATGTAACCGTGCCATATCCCTATGCTAATGCACCAATGCATGTTGGACATGGGCGTACTTACACAATTGGCGACATCATTGCACGTTATAAAAGGATGCATGGCTTTCACGTGCTCTGGCCAATGGCAGCCCACGTCACAGGAACTCCCGTCTTTGGCATCGCACGCCGCATCGAATCGAAGGACCCAACTATTCTAGAAGAGTATAGAGGACATATTGAACTATACCGACCGAAGGAAGAGGTTGACAAAATTCTTAGCACATTCACTGATCCGATAGCCATTGCAAAATTCTTTGCCAGCGTCATTGAAGGAGACTTCCGAAGACTTGGATATTCAATTGATTGGCGACGCAAGTTTACAACAAATGACCCAGAATATCGAGCCTTGGTTATGTGGCAATTTCAGAAATTACATCAACACGGGTACATCACTCAGGGCGCTTATCCAATTCTATACTGTCCATCCTGCAAAAATGCTGTCGGTGAAGACGATTTATTGGAAGGCGAACAAGCAAAAATTGCAGAATTTGTGGCCATCAAGTTCCCATACGAAGATGGCTACCTTATTGCAGCAACCCTTAGACCGGAGACAGTTTATGGAGTAACAAATGTCTGGGTAAACCCAGAGAGCCAATATGTCAAACTTCGTGTAGGAGAAGAATTCTGGTATGTCGCTGAGCCAGTGACAAGCAAACTTGAGTTTCAAGGTTACAAAACAGAAAAGATAAGCGAAATGTCTGGGAAGGAGTTTGTTGGAAAAACCTGTAAGTCACCTGTGAGCACCCATAGTCTTCTAATTCTTCCCGCATCCTTCGTAGATCCAAACAATGCAACGGGAATAGTGTATAGTGTTCCATCCCATGCTCCCTTTGATTGGGTAGCCCTACATGACCTTCAAGAATCACAACCAATCCTTATAAAATATCGACTTAACGTTTCTGCAATCAAAGCAATCAAACCCATCTCCATTATTTCCATTGACGGTTATGGCGAACACCCAGCCATCGAATTAGTAACAAGGATGAAAATATCAAACCAAAAAGAAGTGGAAAAATTAGAGGAAGCTACAGAAACACTCTATCGTGACGAATATTACAGTGGTGTAATGAAGAAAAACTGTGGACCATTTGCTGGACGTAAGATTAGTGAAGCGAAAGAAGATGTTATCACCTTTTTGAAGGAACAAAACAGAGCCTTCATTTTTTATCAAGCAGATAGGCAGCCAGTCATCTGCCGCTGTGGCAGTGATGTAGGAGTCGCTGTTCTGCAAAATCAGTGGTTCATTAATTATGGAAATTCAAAATGGAAAGCACAAGCGACGCGAGCTTTAGAAAAAATGTTCATCTATCCTGAGATGTATAGACGCTTATTCGAAACAACCTTTGAATGGCTCAAGGAAAGACCATGTGCACGCCGCCGCGGGCTAGGAACACCATTACCCTTCGACCCCAAGTGGGTAATCGAATCCCTCTCGGATTCAACCATATACATGATATTCTACCTCATCATCAATCACATCCACGCTAACCACATCAAACCACAACAGCTCACTTACGAATTCTTCGACCATGTCCTATTGGGTATTGGAGACGCCGAAAAAATTTCCAAAAAAACAAAGATAACCAAAAATGTACTAGCATCGATGCGCAAAGAAGTTGAGTATTGGTACCCCAATGACTTACGACACACTGCTATTTCTCATATAACCAACCACCTTTCCTTCTTCATCTTTCACCATGCCGCCATATTTCCGGAGCATGACTGGCCTCTCGCAATAACACTAAACGAACATGTAATACGTGAAGGCAGAAAGATGAGTAAGAGCAAGGGTAATGTTATACCAATGGCTGAAATTCCTCAGCGATTTGGTTCAGACCTCTATCGCCTCTATATCAGCCAAATTGGCGACCTTCAAACGCTTGTAGACTGGCGAGATAAAGACGTAATTACTATACAGCGAAGACTCAACCGCCTAATTCGCATCCTTAAAGAAACCAGTACACAACAAGAAGCACCTATAGAAAAATCGGAGCTAAGTATTACTGGTCGCTGGATATTATCCAAGATTAATTCAACCATCAAGACAGCGACAGAGGCACTAGACAACTTCAGGCTCCGAAACTACATTCTAGAGGCAACTTTTCAATTATTAAGCCATGTTGAATTTTATCTGCACAGAACTGATAAGAATCACCCTGAACGAGGTCCAGTACTACGATACATTGCAGAACGATGGACAAAATTACTAGCGCCTGTGATGCCACATATTTGCGAAGAAATCTGGGAACAGATGGGAAACATATCCTTTGTCTCCTTAGAAAAATGGCCGGAGCCTGATGAACAATTTCTTGATGAAAAAATAGAGGATGCCATGCAGGTAGTAATTCAAACCATCACAGAC
>JABXGU010000438.1 GCA_016550415.1 archaeon
GTTTCTACAAGTTCAAGTGTGACGGTATGGCCACAGTATGGGCATTCTGCTTGGTTGGGACCTGTCCATTTTACCTCGTTGTATTTCAGGGGGGCGTCACATTCTGGGCATACGCGCGGGAGTTGTGCTCGAAGAACTTTGCGTGTTCGTCTAGGAAGAGTTGTAACGTCGAAGGTGCTTCGTGTTGAGATCGTGTCTAGGCGTCTTGCTCGAGATGCACGACATATTATGTAAAAGACGACAACGAATACAACGATGAATACGATGAAGATTACCACTGTTATCAATGTAAACGTTACAAAAAACGAGTCAAACCAAGTGAAGGGATCCCAAGTCCAAGGTTGCCATATTAGATTCGAAATAACTTGAATCAATGAAAGGAGACTATGTAGTATTTGCATCAGGACCACTGTTTGAGAAGCAGCAAAGGTTCTCCCTAAAAAGCTTATGACTCCAAGTTTTTCTTTTACTCGTATCGGAGTTGGGTGACATCTCCTGCTCGTATTTGTTGTCGACCTGAAGATGTTTGGAGAATAAGACTTCCATCAGATGCTATATCTCTAGTTATGCCTGTAATCTTGTCTTTTCCTATAGTTATCCTAACTGATTTTCCCATATGAGAACAGAGTTTCCGCCAATGAGGCGCGATGGACGGAATGCCCTTGTCTTGTAGTCGCAAATACCAGAATTCTAACTGACCAATGAGGTAACTAAAGAGACGGGGTAACTCAACAGCTCGTCCCAATTCTTCTTGGATTGTTGTTACTGTTTCTTTGAGTTCCTTGGGAAATTTAATAACAGGTGTGTTAGCGTTGACTCCGACTCCTACTATAATATATTCAACTTCTTTGTTCATGAGACTTTGTTCTACAAGGATGCCTGCAACTTTTCGTTCATTGATTTCAACATCGTTTGGCCACTTGAGGGTAGC
Organism: archaeon; assembly: GCA_016550415.1. The sequence goes on from JABXGU010000438.1 coordinate 932, forward strand.
ATTGAGACCGAAGGCTTCCTGGAATACCTTGGCAATTGCCACACCTGTTGATAGACTAATTAGGGGTGTTTCATTTATAGCAAGATTCTTCGGCCGCAATAAGGCTGAAAAATATAAGCCACCTTGTGGCGAACACCATGACCGATTCTGTCTACCCAACCCAGATGATTGTATGTCTGCCAAAACGACAAGTCCTTCTGGTTCACCATTAGCTCCTTGTTCCTTAAGGTAGCTGTTTGTGGATGGCAGTTCTTCGAAGTGAAGTAGACGCTTTAGGACAATTTGTGCGGTGTTAGAAAATGCATGGTGGAATGGGTCATTCCTTGGCTCAATAGGAACAGGTGGCTTACTCATTAGGGCAACCTCAAGTTCAAGAAGGCAGAGAATTATTGGTTTACTTGGCAGGCTGACAAAGTTCTAGAAGGACTCCGTGTGTGCTTTTAGGGTGGATAAATGCGACAAGCATATTACCTGCACCCTTTCGGGGCGTCTCATCTATTAATCGATAACCTTCTGCCTTGAACTTCGCCAATGCACTCTTGATGTCAGTTACTTCGATGGCAATATGGTGTATACCCTCACCACGATTCTCAATGAATCGGGCAATAACACCATCCGGGCTTGTCGACTCAAGAAGTTCAAAACTCGAATCACCAATTGGGATATGAATGGTTTTCACTTCTTGACTCACAATGATTTCCTCATGACTTGGCTTTAAGCCAAGTACGTCTCGATAAACACGTAAAGCTTTCTCTGCATCTTTCACTGCAAGACCAATATGAGCTAGTCGCATAATCTATTCTTCCTCTGACGCACCTAGCAATAATTTTTGTAGAAAAGGCTTCCGCAACCCAGTCTTTAGTTACTCTACGAATCCTTTTATCTCAAGAATACTGTGATTGCAGTCATTATGGAGCCAAAGACATCCTCTATAGCTAGGGAGCCTCGGGAATGGCTATACCTTGATCCAAACTTGCTTATCGTCTTTGGCGTAACGCTGATGGCTGTCATGGGAGTTGCCAGTTTGTCTCCAGCTTTTCCACTAATTGGACAAGCTCTCAGCATACCACTTGAGACAATAGGCTTGCTTATCATTGTGTTCACTCTTCCAGGTGCAATTCTGACTCCTGTTTGGGGGATCATGGCTGATCGATATGGGCGGAAGACTATTCTCATCCCTTCATTGTTCCTATTTGCGATAGCTGGCAGCGCCTGCGCCTTTGCCCGTGATTTCCTCCTTCTGTTAATATTACGGTTCTTTCAGGGTATAGGGGCAGCTTCTTTGGGTTCCCTCAATATCACGATAATCGGTGACTTATATGCTGGCAAGAGACGAGCTGATGCCATGGGGTATAACGCCAGCATCACAAGTATAGGAACAGCCTCATATCCTGCAATTGGAGGAATTTTAGCTGGGCTATTTGGCTGGTATTTCCCCTTTTTCCTCCCCCTTCTTGCTATACCAATAGGTATCATCGTTTTACTGGGTCTTAGAAATCCTGAACCAGAAGATGAAATTAAATTTGGTGAGTATTTGCGTCAAGCTTGGAAGGCAATTAAAAATCGTCAGGTTGTGGGGGTTTTCATTGGCAGCCTATTCACGTTCATCATCCTATATGGTGCAATTGTGAATTTTCTACCATATCTTCCGATATTCGGTGGAGATGCGTTACTAAGTGGACTAGCCATTTCTTGCTTGTCAATAGTTGCAGCAATAACGGCAACACAGACTGGAAAGCTAGTTTATCGATATGGTGAAAAAACCTTACTCATGATTGCCTTCCCATTATATGCCCTTGCACTTGTGCTTATTCCTCTTCTACCAATCTTCTGGGCAGAATTCATACCCCACATTCCTATAATATGGGCGGTAATTATCCCTGTCAGTATTTACGGAATGGCTCAAGCAATCAATGTTCCAAGTCTTCAAATGCTTCTAGCAAGACTGGCACTCCCTGAATATAGGGCGGCCCTTATGTCGATCTATGGAATGGTTCTACGATGGGGACAAACTCTAGGACCAATAATCATGGGAGTTGCAATTGTACTCTGGGATCTTCAAGGCGTATTCTTTGCTGGCTGCATCTTTGCATTAATCATACTACCAGTAATCTTTGCGACTATTAGTCCAAAAGAGAGGGAAACTACCTAGATTTCTAAGGTTTTAGATAATCTGGGTTGGTTTATGCTCGCCAAAGACAGTGCGTAGCACATCACAAATCTCGCCCAGAGTAGTCTGTTTTTCAACTGCTTCAAGGATTAGTGGCAAAAGGTTCTTTGTTCCCTCAGCTGCAGCTTGTAATTGAGAAAGGGATGTCTCCACA
>JABXGU010000439.1 GCA_016550415.1 archaeon
TCTTTAGACCTACAATCGTCATCAGAACAAGCAACAACAAGCACGCCGTCAAAGCCATAGAGAAGTGCCTGAAAGACATTGATCGGGTCAAGCTTGCTGAAACAAGGTATTTCGAGGATTGCTGTGTGAGGTCTGATGAAGCCGCTGCGGTTCTGATCAAGACCGACAAATTCTGCCCACTGGCAGCAAAGAACCAGTATTGCTGGTGACTGAGCCCTTATCTTCTTCATCCTGTCGGCATATTCCATAATTAACTCTGCAAAGCGCGCGCATTCATGGCCGTGTATTTCAAGTGCCACGTGGGGGCAAACAACAACGCATGCACCACAACCTGTACATTTGTCATAGTCTACCTTCGGTGTAGCCAGTGGTTGTGCTTCTATTGCGCCATAGGGACAAACATTTATGCACTTATCGCAGCCAACGCACTTCTCCGTATCGTATTCTACCTGTTTTGCCCTTTCGATAACCGTGATGATGTTATTCGTATAACCGAAAGGTTCGAGCATACTCCGCAACATGGCTATGCGACGTTGGTTCATCACACTACCCTTTTCGAAGCGACAGAAATCCTGCTTACACTGAATGATAACAATCTGCTTGATGCCCATGGATAAGGCATTAATATAGAATACCGAGGGCAGACGGCCTACACAAGGAACCCTCATTAGGATTGCCCGCTCTACATTCAGTCCTTCAAGACTGGCCAGCAGTTCATCATCAGGAGAGGTGCTACCGCGGCAAGCTACCACAAGACTCACACCCTCCCCAACGCCTTTTGCCTCAATCCCCTCAATTAGTGTATTAGAGCCGTAGTAATATGGCACTATCGCACCCGAGGGACAGACACTGGCACAGATGCCGCATACAGTACACTTATCTAGGTCTATGACTATTCGGTCTTCATGCCGAGAAATAGCTTCAAACGGGCAGGCAGAAAGACAGACAGTGCATCGGGAGCACAGCTCATCCCGTAACGTTACCGGTGATATCTCTTGTACTTCCATTCGTTTCCTCCAGACGTTATTTCGGTACTGAACGCCATACTGTTAAGCATTTTTCCGATCATCGGAATTTTGTGTAAAAGGACCTAGTGCTCTAACTTTCTGCGTCATATCATCAACTATTGGGACAAAACGGTCGCCTTCGGAAGCCGAAACCCAATCAAGGCGAACACGATCATTTTCGATTCCCAGCTGAGGTAGCATCTTCTGCAATAATGACATGCGGCGTATTGTTTTGTAATTTCCTTCTACGTAGTGGCAATCCCCGGGGTGGCAACCTAAAACCAAAACACCGTCTGCCCCTAGTTGAAAGGCCTTAACAATGAAGGCTGGCTCTACGCGACCACTGCACATTACCCTAATGATTCGTACATTGGGAGCACATTTCATCCTAGCCGTGCCCGCTAGATCAGCGCCTCGATAAGAACACCAATTGCAAAGAAAGCCAACAATTTTGGGTTCGAAATTACTCACTATCACCTCCATCTGATTTCATTGACCTAACGTTACCGTATATTTCTCCAGCAGCTAACGACTCAGCAATTTAATGCGTTCTGAACATGGACTCTCCCGCACTGCAGCCTTCAATCGCTCTTGGTCGAGGTCGGCAAGTTCATTACCTTTAAGGGCGCTTCTAATAAGCTTGGGAAGACAGTCGTAGGATTTTTCTATGCCTTCCTCATCAATTGAGTATAGGACCCACAGGCCATCACGCCTTACTTTTAAAATGCCGGCATTATGAAGGGCAGTCAAGCCCCGGGATGCGCGGGTCTGTGATATTCTCGTAGCTTGTATTACTTCGCAGACACAACACTCCCGCTCTAGAAGTAAGTTTATAATCCTGAGCCTCGTTTCATCTGAGAGAGCCCTAAATACCTTTAATATATCCTGCACGTAAACAACTCTTAATCTATATGCGCGTTAGCGCATATAGATTAGCCTGAAATAGTATGTCTTGTCAAGGTAGGTTTGGGTTAACTATAGAGAAAGAATAGGATTTTCTAACCCCAAAGTCAAATTTTTACTCTCGATGTTCGTGAGATGTTTCATCTTAGCTTTTTTGTTGTACTAACTTTTAAATTGGGGATGATTATTTGTAGCGGCATCCGTCTCAGGAGGGGATGGGAGATAATTTATGCAAGAAAACAATATAGTTAGTGCTCTGTGCATAAGAACTTTTCCCACTAGAGAAGTTCATTCCATAACCTTCCCTGGCCTGACCACTTGCCCAAAATTCCTAGGAGAACGAATCTCGTCTAAGGTGGACAGTCTACCTAGTTTTTCCAGGCGTTTAATAATCAAATCCCAGGCACAATCCTTCTCATCATCAATTTCGCATTTGCCATGTTGTGAGCCTCCACAGGGACCGTTAAGTAAGGATTTGGCACATCTGGCGATGGGGCAAATACCACCAGTTACAGCCAACATGCAGTCTCCGCA
>JABXGU010000440.1 GCA_016550415.1 archaeon
CCGATAAGAACTGTGCACAGCATTAGGGACAAGATTGTGTGCAGTGTGCGGTTTTTCGAGTTAACGAGGGCGGTGACTGTTGTAATCATACTCAGAGACACCTGGGAAGGCGAATGACCTACCGCCGCCTTTGGTAACTTTGGATATAAGATTGCCGAAAATGGCAAATTCCTTTCAACGTTTATGCAGTGACGAAAGGCCAGCCCCGCGCAAACACGGTGACCGTTCCATCCAAATCACCAATGCAAGTTATGATGATTGTATACGATCCCGAAGCATCTAGCCACGGTGTTTCAATTGTCGTTGTGGAGGTTGATATTCCAGCTTGGCCATGTACATAGTTATTCGAAGCATCTCGTATTTCAAAGCCCCAGATTGCTGTGACCGAAGTTAGATGAATAGTTAACTGCATTTGTGCATTGGGCCAGTTGATAACAACGGGAATTTCTGTTTGCGATAGAATCCCTGTAAGTGAGACAGGTTGACTGAGTACAGGAAAGGGATATGCGAGCCCAAAATAGATTCCAGCACTAATCACCACGATGAGGACTATAGCGATTGCTACATTACGTTTTCTAACCAATTAAATCAAACCACCTTTCTGGCACTTTTTCCTTATGTCTAAGATGTATATAGCCTTAATCAGCGAGGGGGTAGAACAGATTCATGTTTTTTTGCAAAATGCTAAACACAGATAATAATGTGCAATCTATTCAGGGTAAGATCCTTGCTAGGAGTGCGGGATATTGTGCCTGCTCAAATTGATCTCGTCATTATGAATGCCAATATCCGAACAATGGATACTGCAGTTCCCCTGGCAGAAGCCATGGTGATAAGCAATGAGCGAATTCTTGCCATTGGTAGCAGTAACGAGATTGACATGTTTCTTGATATCGCGACTCAGACCATTGACATGGAAGGTCGCACCATTTTACCTGGTTTCATTGACACACATGCGCATTTAGTGGGATTAGGGCGTAAGATTCTCCACCTGGATTTAGGGAGCATCACTTCTGTTGAAGAAGCCCTCCAATTGGTGAAAGAACGGGCAGAAGCCCTTCCAAGAGGCAGGCTGATTTTAGGTTATAACTGGGATGAAAGTAACTGGAAAACCCCGCGATATATCACAAAAACAGACCTTGACCCTCTAACTCCGAATAATCCTGTTATTTTGATTCGTGTTTGTGGTCATCTCATCAGCGTTAACTCGATCGCCTTACAAGAATTAGATTTAAATTTAAACAATCCGGGTGTAGACCGAAATTCTTCCGGAGAGATAACAGGAGTTCTCCGCGATATCCCTGTTGACACACGTAAGTTCCAAACAGGAGAGGAAGACCTTACTCAAGTAATTCTTGAAGGTTGCCGATACGCCAATAGTGTAGGTATCACCTCACTTCATGAAAACCTATACAGGCGACAGCTTTCCTTTATGGGGGCATATGTTAGGCTTCGACAGAAGGACGAATTGACGGTTCGAGTGTATCTGAATTTAGAACGCACATTGTTTGATCTATTAGCTGGGCTCGGAATTCCTTCTGGATTGGGAGATGCCTACTTTCGGTTGGGTGGAGTGAAGGTCTTCACTGACGGTTCATTTGGAGCCCAAACCGC
>JABXGU010000441.1 GCA_016550415.1 archaeon
AATTTACTTAGAAGACCTGCCTGCCAAGTGGTTACTCGTTTTTCTGCTGGTGGCTATGATGATGAAGTTAGGGGTTTTGGGTCACCAGAATTAGTCCTTTCCTCTCATAATTCGATTGTCTGGAGGAAAAGTACACATGTTGACCCAAGAACTATTGCAATCCGATGTGATAAAGCAGCCAAGGATTTGGATAGAGGATTAATCCAGTATCTAAAAGATAACAACTCTATCCTTCAAGTGGTCATCGAAGTTTCAGTACCTGCAATATCTAAATCGAGAACTACTTGAAATTCATGAGGTGCTGAAGTACGGACTTGGCGACATTTAGAAATGCTGGCAGTTTGTCCATGTCGTGCAAGTTCTGCTACAACAAGGGTGCAGAGCTCATCTAGGGTCTTCTCTTTGTTGGTAAAACCATAGTAATGAATTACTCCTCCTTTTGGATTAATGGAGGCTGCTGCGGCATTTAGGTAAGAGAATGCTTCTTGGGGAAGATTCATGATAACACGATCTGCACGATTGTGGAGCTTATCTTTGATTACTTGGTGACAATCTCCAGCAATTGGGATGATTTGTCCTTCCAATCGATTGAGTTCCATGCTCTTTTTCAAGCATTTAATTGCATGCGGGTTTATGTCAATCGCATAGACTGTGACATTATGTTGCTTTGCAGCCAATAATGCAAAGGGTCCTACACCTGTGAACATGTCCAGTATTACTTCACCTGGTTGAATCAGTTTAGCTACACGATTGTGTTCTGTACTAAGACGTGGGCTGAAATAGACCTTGCTGACATCAATAGCCAATCGAATGCCGTATTCAGTATGTATTGTTTCAGTGTGTGGTTCACCAGCAATGAGACTTAATGGGCGAAGCCGATATTTTCCTGCAACACTCCCTGCTTTGGAATAAACTGTTTTTACCCTGGGATTGACAATCATGATGGCTTCGCCAATTTTCTGTGCATAGGGGTGAAGCTCATCGTTTAATTCTACAATTGCTATATCTCCAATAATGTCAAGGGAATGGGGCAACAACTTCAGAAATCGGGAGGGAATATGATCTTTCAGCGTAGTTGTCAGGTCTTGTGTTTTCTGCTTAAGTGGATCCAGTTCCCTTTCGACCAAAGTCACTTGAGTAATTTTTTCCTCAAGTTCAGCGATTTGCTTCTCCTTAATATCTTCTCGTAATGGGAATAGAAGGTACCCATTCTCTTTAGTAATCGGAAATTCTGGATCCAATAGCTCTAGCTCTACTAATAATACTCGCATCCCTTCGCCGAAACGGCGTTCGACCTGAATGCAAACCTTATTCATTGGCATGTATCCCGCTTAGGTCGTACTCGAAGGCTCCTCACTTGCCTCCTTATCAGATAATTCCTCACGACGTATCTTAACATTTTTTGGTGTGAGGAGAATATAGCGGTTGCCCAGCTGTCCAATGTCTCCATCAACACTAAAGCAGACAGCACGAAGCTGATCCACTGCCCGTTTCAACTGAAGCTTCTGTTCAGATCCTTGCTTAACTAGTGGTGCGACATCAAGTACCACAAAGTTACCATTGCGCACTTCTTCAGAAATTACTGTTACATCTATTAGCCCGGTCAGCTCCATAAACCGCACTTGCATATAATCTTCTTCCGCTGTTTTTCCTTTTGATGCAGAATCTTTTGCTTGTGCATCTTTCTCCTTACTTTTTCGTCGGAATGGAGCCAAAGTTACAAATCCTCCAAGCAATAGTAATCCATTCTTCAAGCGATACCGTAAAAACCTTCGCCCTTTCACTCAGAAAGGCTTTTCAACAGTTTCCAGAAGGAATCACCAACATGATGAAGGGTTTGAATTGTGCGCCCTTTACTCTCACGTTGAACCTCATCTGCATTTTTCAACATCCGTCCAACAGCAAGTGGAGCCCTATTCTTTACATCAATCACCACAACAAGATCCCCCTTTACTAGACTGGAATCTATCTCAACAATTCCTGGAGCCATAACATCTGC
>JABXGU010000442.1 GCA_016550415.1 archaeon
CATCACGGGAACTTTATCATGTGAAGCACAAAATACCGCTTGTGAAAATGCTAGCACCTACACTATGACCAACTGTACACAATTCGCTATGGTGAACTATCTCCATATGCAAAGGGACTAATTGAAGGCAAACTCATGGGCACCCGTTGTCCAAAGTGTGGTGATAAGTTCTTCCCAGCTCGTGTACATTGCTGGAACCTAGACTGTGATTTAGCCCCCACAAAATGGATTGAACTGAAACCAGAAGGACGAGTCCACACCTATACTCAAGCAGGTTGGGCAGCCAAATCTGTGCTAACGAAGCTTCCCTTCATTCTTGCCTATGTAGTAGTGGACAACTGCAAGACGGCAATTGCAAATGATTTGAAGGGTATTAAACCGTGGGAAGCAGAGTTCGATATGCCCGTCGTGGTAAAGTTCAAGCCAAAAGAGGAACGTGTAGGATCAATTACTGACTTCTGGTTCGAGCCTGCTCCAGGTTGGAAGCCTGGACCCATGACTCCTGAGAAAGAAAGGATAAAGCAGCTGTGCGAGCCTGTCTATGCTTGGGTAAAAACTCTCAAGTAGATTTCAGGCTCCCTCCCCAATTTTTTCGGCTCTTTAGATTCTTCAAAAGAGGTTATCTGGCTTTTCATTATCAACTTGTAATTTCCTCTTGCTTCCTGGTTTAATTAGAAAATCATCCATAACTCTCTATTAATCTCCCACAGCACCGGCTTTATTCATTAGTTAGTATTTCGAATTCTGGAATTTGAACCAAGCTAGAAGAAAGAGTGAGATTTACTTTTTTTCACCTGATGAAAATTATTTATGCTTATAGCCATAGTAAATATTGTGTTTGCTAGTGTGATGCCTGGATTAAAGAGACTCAAAGGAAAAGTGAAACTCTTTCTTTTCAACAGGGAATTTAGTTACCTGCCAGAAAAACAGTTCAGTGAATTGTTATTTTGGTTCAGGATAATTGACAAGTACATTGCCTGGTACAGAGGTATGATTCCCCACCTATATGGCTACCCTCCTCCAACAGAAAAGAGTAAAGTAAGAGGATTTGGTTTGAGGGAGAATGCAATACGAACTTGGGCTAGATTCGATAAAAAGCGTTATCTTGACCGTTTACTTATCTCACCAGACTACTTCAAAGGAATGAGAATTTTGGACATTGGCTGTGGTCCCCTTCCTTTGGCCTTGGTTTTTACGAAATGCGAAGTGTTTGGTCTAGATCAACTTGTCGAATACTATAAGCGCATCGGCTATCCTCTTGACACCTATTCTGAAAGAATGACTTATGTTTCCGGGCGCTCTGAAAAAATACCGCTTGAAAACAACTTTTTCGATGCTGTAATATCAGTGAACGCTATTGACCATGTTGACGACTTCGTGATTACTGCAAAGGAAATTACTAGAGTTCTAAAACCAAAAGGCATTTTGCGATTTGAAGCTCATTATCACAAAAGAACAATTTGTGAGCCACTGGTGTTAAATGACGAAATTATCAACAAACACCTTGGACATTTAGGGATTGTGAAAGTGTGTAGCCGTCCATTTACTGATTTTTACCCAGACGTCCCCGAAAGGGGAGAGGAACTTGTCATCTGGTCAAATAAAGAGGAATAGATTTCCAAACAGGGATTATTTACTCAGCATAATCAATTGTACGATGTCGAGGACGGCTAATCGCAATATTATGGTCTTCCATAACGAGTAATCAAGTGATTTGAAAAAACGGATAGAATATGGTAAACTAGAACGGAAAGGAG
>JABXGU010000443.1 GCA_016550415.1 archaeon
CCATAATAGGCGAAAATTCGGTTATCTCCACCAGTCGGGCCAGGCTGGATTTTTGGGTTCCACGGGGTAATGGCTTGACCAACGCGAGCCCGTAGACGCTTCCCCCCGAGGACACCAACCGCGAGATGGCCGATTCGTGCGCCATGGACATCAAAATTTAGGTTCAGTTTATCCTCCTGTAAACCATCGGGCTGGGATCGGCAATAATAACGAGAACCTTGGAGGGCACATTCTTCACTACCGCATGCTACAAAGCGCAGGGTCCATCGAGGAGTAGTTTCGGCAAAAATCCGAGCGAGTTCCATAAGAATCGCAGTTCCTCCAGCGTTATCAGTTGCGCCAGGAGAATACGGAACAGAATCATAATGGGCTGAAAGCACAATCGCATCCGATTCACGCCCTGGGATTTCCCCAAGGATGTTGAAGCTTTCAGATTGGAGAATAGTCACATCTGTCTGAATGGTTACATCACGGGAATTTGATAATAGCTTCGCTCCATCGCGGTAATTAATCGAAACGATCGGAGGAAGAAGGTCGAAATCACCTGTTTTCAAGCCTGAGTATATGAACCCCATAGGAAGTTTCACAGGAATGCCAGGTTCATAGGTCACATGAATGATGCCACGGACCCGGGCTTGAATAAGCTTGTGCACTACTTCTTGAGAAAAATCACGTGTATATAGAACAACGATTTTATTAGAGAAACTTGCCAACTCATCCGCACTGGGGTTCCAGCTCCAGGAAGTGTATTTAGCGATAGGGCCGGTTATCCCTTCACTACCAGTTGTCCCAGACAAACCGAAACTTAATCCCTCGAATGTACGGTTACCGAAATGGATGTATGCCTTTTTTTGCCGGCTTGTAAGCACGGGAAAAGCTTGGGCGTGAACTTTCTCAAGTCCATGTTCTATCAATTGATTGCAAAGGTATTCCTTTGTTGTTATGGTGCTTTCTAGCCCTTGTACTCTTTCACCAATGGTTTGGGCTAAATAGCGACAAACCCCGAATGCCCGCGAACCTGCAAATTTTAGTCTCGAAGTCATAACAACAGAATACCCTATCCTAATTAAAAACTAATTCACGGAACCTGCAACGAATAAGGGATGGAAAACAGCTTTTAACAGTGAAAATTCTAGTATGAAGCAGAGTGTTGGTTCTAAGGTCCCGCTTTTGCTTTGGTTTTTGTAGCTTTCTTTTTAGCGGGTTTTTCAGCCATCTGGACAATGACCTTATGGAGTACCGCGAGCCGCAGCACGTCACCTTTCTTCAAACCAGCACTTTCGATAAGCCAATCTGGTAATTGCACCATGTTATCCTCTAAGACGTGGGCGTTGAACTCGATCATACAACAATCACCTGGGTCTTTGCATTCCTTTACATCTTAGATTATCAGTATTTAAAACACTCCAGCCCCACTTGGCTATTCTCCGTTTCTCTGCAATGTTCGAAACCCGCAAAGGAAAGCCCTTTTGGATGAGTTGACCCCAAATCGCCTAATAGTGATTTCTATGGTATCACTTCCTTATGTACAGACTAGCGTTTTTGTCGATGACCGATATACCTTTGGAGGCAATCAGCTTGCCACTTTCTGGGATACACAAGCAAATTCTCAGTTAACTCAAGACGTCATGCAAGGCATTGCCCTAGAGATGAATTTCTCTGAGACAACCTTCTTCGAACCTCCTTTGCTAGATTCCTGCTCATACAAAGTGCGCATTTTCACTCCGGCTCGCGAAATTCCCTTTGCAGGGCATCCCACCCTCGGAAGTGCATATGTACTCAAACATACCAAACTCCTTGACTCCAAGGTAAACCAAACCAATCTCGAGCTTGGTATTGGTAAAATCCCTGTAGAATATATCACCACTGATACCGTTCGGATGATTCAACCAGCTCCCCGATTTCTTGCGAAATTAGCAAATCATAAGGCAATCGCTGCAACCATGGGGCTTCCCAAATCAGTAATTTCCACCCAGCATCCCATGCAATACGTCGCAACCGGCACTCCCTTTCTTATCGTTCCACTAATTTCTCTTGAAGCGGTTGAACAAGCCCAACCCGATGGACCTGTTATTCTCCAAACACTTGGAGATCAAAC
>JABXGU010000444.1 GCA_016550415.1 archaeon
CTACAAAGACATCACTTCGCGATAACCCTTTACGGAAGCTACTTTGTCCTGGCAGTGTTAGGGCGGGGTTCATGTTGAAGATGAAGATGAATTTGAATTCGCCCTGTTCAATGAGTGGTCCCAATGCAACTTGACTCACGATATGGGTTTTCTTCCTTGTAAACCTCTCACCTGTTAGGTACGGCAAGTCAACTTGGTATGCTCTGCTGTTGCTGTAGAAGAATCCTCGGTGTAGACCTACCAATGCTGGCAGGAGTGAAATCGCTCGGACAGCTTCAGCACCCTGGTGACTTTTCTGAAAACCTAGCCCAATCATTGTTGAACTGGGCTTTAGTCTTCCATAGACCTCACCCAGTCTTTCAATTGATTGCCACTCAACTCCTGTAACAGATTCTACCTTCTTTGGAGTCCACTTCATAACTTCGCTTTTCAGTTGGTTGAATCCAGTAGTCCATTTCTTTATGAATTCCAAATCCACATACTTGTTATCAATGAGGAACTTAGCAAGCCCAAAAGACAATATTATGTCGCTACCGGGTTTTGGTGCAAGCCAGATGTCTGCTTGTTCAGCCGATCTGCTTTTTCGTGGGTCAATAACGGCGATGAGTGCATCATTCTTCTCTCGCGCTATTTGAGAAAGTCGCCACATATGAGGAGAACTAACCGCTGGATTAAATCCCCAAAAGACAATTAGTTGTTGCTCCACTAGCTTCTCTGGCTGGATACCATCACTCGAGCCATAATGTAGTTGTAACGCTTCATGACCCGATTTGCTGCAAAGACTATAATCTGTCCTTGTAGCACCAATAGCATTCCAAAAGCGGAGAGGAAAATACCAAGCTAATAATCCACCATTACCAGCATAATCTAGACGCAAGATTGCTTTGGGACCATAATCTTTCAATGTGCGATGAAGTTTTTCTGTAAAAATCTCAAGTGCATCCTCCCAAGCCAATGCTTGGAATGTTCTCCCAGGTTTGCTGCCCTTTCTAACACAAGGCTGCAAAACACGATTCTGGGTTGCGCGAACATGATCCTTTGCACCGCGCGGACAGAGAAATCCTTGAGTAACTGGATTAGCTTGATCCCCCTTAACAGAGACAGCATTCTCTTTGTCATCTACTTGGACTTTGAGAAAGCAGGTGTCGTAACAATCTCGGGGGCAAACAGTCTCGATTATTTTCTTTGCCATGAATATTACCTTATGAAGCGCTTCTTTTTCTCTTCTAGATATAGTAAAGTTCTTATCTCTAACTAGGCGAGGAAACCTGTTAGAAAGTGCATGTGGAATGGATTGCTGTGACAGATAAACAGGAGGCTTCTGAAGCATCCAAGGATTGGAAACAACTAATCTATGATTGGCTGGCTGAAGAAGGTATGTTCCGTAAGGAAGTTGATGACCCTAAAGCCTCATTTCATTTTGGAATTAATTATCCCGTTGGTTCTCCATATCACATTGAAATCGTCAAACCACGTGACATGAAAGATGGAATACTAGTTGTTGCTATACTGCGAGTTGCCCCATCCCATTGCACTGAACTGGGCAAACTATCTCCTGAGAAACGTAAGCCTTTGTTACACAATCTCAGGATTCGTCTTCTACAACGAAATCCCGGCTTTTCAGTTAAGGAGAAGGATGGAGTGTGGGAAGCAGTTCAGTTTCAAATCCGTATACTCTATGATTCCCTTTCAAAAACACGACTTCTGGAAAGTATTGATGATATTTTCCGGAGTATGCTAACAGTCATATGGACTTTTGCTCATCACTTTGGCACTCCAACCGGTCAACAACAACCTGGTTTCTATGCTTAATTTTGCTAATGACATCAAATATGGTCATTTGAAGTATATGCATTCGTATCAAGATTTCATACCAGCACAGGATAGAGTAATTGCCAACTAAAAAAAACCTAACAGAATTTTAAAAATGGCAAAGAAAAATAGATGACAGTAGAGCAGATAAAGCGGATCAGATGCCTCCAAAAAAGGTACACAATTGGAGGGGAGAGGGAATGGTTTTCTAGGGGAGAGGAAGCATCTTGATCTTTCGCCACTCTGCCTACTGTAATTGGGTCTCCTCCATGGATATGATTTCTGGTGCATAATATTAAACTTTACTCCCAGAAAGAAGACTTTTCGTTACCTTGACTGCTTTCCTATTTTGGAATTGCCATTTTTCCAAAGCCCATGCCTCTCTGGTAAAATCTAAGTCTAGAAATATAGAGTATATTCTGTTTTTGAATCCCCCACTCGTGGTTGCTAATGCGGTATTAGAAGTAACGGCCACATGACGAACAGGAATAGAAGGATGATGACCACTACGACAACCAGACAAAGTGAAATAAAACAACAGGGTGTACGTCTTCTTCGAATGCCGGGTGGTAGTGGGCGCCTTCTCCATGGTCCCCAGCGCCGCCTAGGTGGAGGTGGTGGCATGTCACTAACCTTACCTCTAAAGCAGATATAAGTCTTAATAAAAATCAGCTATAGTGAATAAAATCCGGACCAGCTTATCTGCTTTTCATCCTTTAAAATATGGCAGGTACATGTTCACTAATTTTATTGTTTGAAGAGTAGACTAGCTCTCTCTGAGTTTCCTAATCAGTTGTTGTTCGCTAGGTAGGTATTTTTCAATAATTTCCACAAGTATCTTCTTAAGTTTCAGCGAGATGTCATTGCGTGTTGAGATGTTGTGGAACCTGAATACAACATTTCCATCTTTTGCCGCAGTCAAATAGTCGAGACTGGCAAGGGCCATATCCTGTTCCACAATCTTTTGTTGTTGCAGAATATTCCAAAGCTTCTGGAAGTCCTCCTTTGGCATGTTTTGTAGTGGTCTCTGCTTTGAAATGCTTTGTATGAAGAAATTGCACTTACCCTTCTTCTCCTGAAAAGTTGCTGTAAATCCTCCCTTGTATAGGGACAACACAATCTCTCTCATCATAATTCAACTTTATTCAAGGCGATATATGAATGGCTTGGCTGTCTTCGAAATAAGATAAGTCCTTAAAAACACTTAGACATAGATTAGCCTAAGACATAATCTGTATTAGAATTCAAGAATAATATTCAGAAAGAAAAAACTCGAAGATGGTACCCATGCAACCAACTGACCTATTTCAATCCCTACTAAATGAACTTCTTAATTGGTGGGGCTTTTGGGGACCTTTTGCAATTCGATTAATCGGAATTATTGTTGTATGGATCTCTTTAATAATCATAAGTAGATTCGTGACAAGGTTCTTACGTAAACGTGCTGTAAAAGTTGGAGTGCCTCCCGATGCTGTGAACGGTGCAGTATTAGTAATTCGGCTCATCACCCTCTGGATTGGCATAATTGTTCTCTTCTTCATTACTCCTGAATTATGGAATTCTGCAGTTCTTATTATAGGAGGTTCATCATTGCTCATTGGTACTGCTACTGGGTTGGCTATTGGTCAGGCTGTTCGCAATTTTGTAGCCGGTCTTTATGTCATGATATCTAATCCTTTTGATGTGGGGGACTATGTTCGAATTGGAGGAAACGAGGGCATTGTTTTGGAAATTGGCATGAATTTTACAAAGATACGACAAACGAATGGTTCTATAGCGCTAATCCCCAACGCAAATGTTATTGATTTAACGGTTACAAACTTCTGCTTTGAAAGAGTCAAGTCAAAGATAGAAAGCGAGGTAGGGGAAACTACTTCTCTTCCTAAGCGAATTTTGAAAAGCATCAGCAGTGTGATTGATACCTCCAAGTTAATTCAATACACATTCAATATGGCATTTCCCATTACAAAGGATATCACTATATACAACAAAGCATTTGATACGGTGTGTAAAGGGTGGAAGACAAAGTTTGGTTTCAAGCCAGTATTTGCCCTTTCTGATGTATCCGATTCTGCATTCACTTATGCATTCACCATCTTCGTAGATAGCTCCAAGTTACTCCTTGAATTCAAATCAAGCTTCATGGAAGATATAGCAAAATCAGTTTACAAGCCCGGTTAAGTGAAAAAAGAGAAATCAGTTTTTCTATGAGACTTTATAGTAACCAAAATCCGAGATAAATTTACCAAAAAGTAAGGCTTTTTACGCAAGTCAGCGACCAAATCCAGATTCAAACTTTCAAGGGATTAGAAGACAATGGTTGACGTAATTATAAAGACAATAAAATCATTTTCAGCATTCTGCCTTGAAGGTACTCCACTTCAGCTAGGTCAAATGATACAAACCCTAATGGACTGGTTTCAAGAGAAAGGTGCACAGGCTACTAGCAAGCCAACTGCTATTTTCCATTCTACTCCTGATGAAATGCCGCCTGATAAAATGCGCTGCGAGGCTTGTGTAGCTGCTAGAGTCAAATCAGTGACTGAAGATGCAACACCATTGGATCCAGAACCGCCCATTTATGCAAAAATACTACCTGAAATTCAGGCTGCTTGTGCAGTATTTGAAGGCCCCCAATCAGCCGATGCTGAAATCGCTCTTGTCTTTGAGGTTCTCAGTTGGATAAAGACTAACGACTACATTCGCACTGGGCCAATCCGTCAAGTTTACAGGAAGGTGTGGATGGAGGAGGAAACTCTTTTCACCAGGATGGAGACGCAAGTCCCAATTAAGAAAATCTAACAAAACTGCTGATTGTGTAGTCCTATTTAGCAAACTTAATAGGATTCAAATATTGAGAATAAAATTGCTCTATTACCTTGTTTATTGCTTGTTTAGAATAATATTTATTTGACTCCCTTAGTGCTAAGCGGTATCCTTGAAGGAGGAGGCTTTTAATGTCAGAAGATACAGTTGCAGTCACAATTGGCGTATCCCAGATAGATGAAATACTTGGTGGTGGACTCCGCCGTGGTACTACATGTTTACTTGAAGAGCTTGGTGGCGAATCTAGTGGCGTTACTGGCATAGCGGGAATGGCCTTCCTCTATGAAGGAATAAAACGCGGTGATGGTAGTATCGTTCTTTTATCTGAACATACAGTTCATGAATATCGGAACTTGCCCGGAACCAAACGATTACTCCCAATAGTTAAGCCAGGTCAATTCATCTTCATGGATGCTCTAACTTCGATGACATTTGGAGAACCAACCATTGATCCAAAAAGCCTGGGAGAGGGAGTTGTGCAATGTACCAATGTCCGGTATACTGCTAAATTCTATGAAGAACTGCGCAAAATCGTAAATTCCTTCGAGCGTCCACTCCTGTATATAGATTCACTAAGTGTTCTTTTGCATGCAATGGAATCAGATGATGTGGCGTGGCGTTTCTGGCTAAGTCTATTGCCCATGATTCGTAACCGAAACATTACAGTTGTTGCCTCCTTCTATCCTGAAATGCACTCACACCGGTTTGTCGAAAGCATCGAACGCATCTGCGATACTATTATGCAGTTCACAGCATCAGTTCCAACACCAGGAAAAGAGAACGTCCGATTCATCCGAGTAATAAAAAATCGAGGGCTATCTTTCGATGGCTCCATCTATCCTTATACTCTCAATCACTTCAAATTACAGCTCAAGAAAGGAACTCGAAAGACCAAAGGACAATCAACATAGCATAAAAAAATGAATTAAAGTTTCTTTGGTCTCAGTTTATTGAAGAATTATATTGTTTTTTTCATGTCAAAAGCTCTTTATGAGTAGAGCTACATATTTTGTGGATGCTGAATTTCTGTCTTCTCAGTAAAGTAATGGAGGCAATTACATGAGTGATCTCAGTTATACTGGAAAAGAGAAATTCATAGTTTTCTTTGCCTGCGCTCTTGGGTGGGCTCATGATGCGATTGGATTGACTCTTATCAACTTTCTAGCCCTTCCAATTGCATCAGAATTCGGTGTCACACTTGATTATATCGGATTCATCATGTCTGCTCAATACATAGCAACAGTGCCTGGCGCTTTTATTTTTGGATATCTCGCAGATCGATTTGGAAGGAAGAACTTCCTTTTAGTGTCAGTGATTTGGGATGCACTATTAACTGCCGTTTCAGCTTATGCACCAAACATCCTAGTATTTGCCATACTACGAGTTATATCTGGAATGGGCGTATCCTGGGGTATCGCTTTCGCTTTGCTAGGCGAAGTATATTCTCCTAAACACCGCGCAATGTTCGGTGGCTGGGTCCATGCAACATTCATACTGGGCTACGTGGGCTCAGGTCTTTCCGCTTTGTTGCTTGAATCACCATTACAATCAATGCTAGGACCAATAACTTGGTGGCGCCCATTATTCCTCATCGCGCTATTCCCAATACCCTTTGTCATAATCCTATACTTCATCCTTCCCGAATCCAAGCTCTGGCAAAAATATAGTGAACTGGAAGCAGCTGAGAGTATACCTCTTAAAGCACAATTAGGAAATATACTTCGTTCAGGCTACTTGAAGTTACTACTCCTTTGCACATTTCTGTTCTGGGCTGCAGAATTTGCATACCACGCGACCGTTGATTGGGGTCCAACATTCCTTCAAACAGCTCCTATGCCATTCACTTCAGGTCAAGCTGATCTAATTGTAATGCTGATTGCTATCGTGCTAATCTTCGTATTTCCGACTGTAGGTTTCCTAGGCGACAAAATTGGGCGTCGTAAAGCTTTCATGTTGCCTGCTTCTCTAGGGATGATTGGTGTTAGTGTTTTCGGCTTCTTCACAGTATTGTCGTTTGATTCAACATTTGCTCTTGCTGGACTCTTTATAATGGCTATGGGATTTAGTTCCCATGGACTTTTTGGCGTCTGGTCCAGTGAACTATTTCCAACTAGTTCAAGGGCTGCAGCAAATTCCGTAATATTCAGTGTCGCTCGAGGGGTCTCTCTTGGTGCATGGGTGGTCAGTCTACTTGCAGTTTACTTGGGTTTCAGTCTAGCTCAAGCAATGCTAATCTCTGCAATTGGCTTTGTTCTCATGTTCTTACTACCATGGACTCTACCTGAGACGAAAGGCAAAGTATTAGAGCCAGTATGAGAAGGGCTCTTCTCTTGCATAGGTGAGGTTTACGATGCCTCAGATGAATGGCGCAAAGGCCATAGCTAGTGTGCTACAAAAAGAAAAGGTGACACACGTCTTCTCCTTACCAAGTGGCGAAATCCTGTCCATCTATGATGAACTCGTCAGTAAGGGGATTAATGTCATCACTATGCGCCATGAACAGGCAGTAGGGAATGCCGCTGATGGATGGGCGCGTGTTACCCGTTCACCTGGCGTATGCTTAGTACCAATCGGACCTGGCTTAGTCAATTTAGTTCCAGCAATAATCCAGGCATACTATATGGGAAGCCCAATGGTGGCAATTGTCCCTTGCATCTCCCAGAAATTAGTAAATATGGATGCCACATACGATGTTGATAGTAAAGCACTATTAGGTTCTGTAACTAAGTGGTTAAATCGCTGCTTTTTGCCGCACAGAATTGGTGAATATGTTCAGAAGGCTTTCAAAGAAGCACGTTCAGGAAGAATGGCTCCAACACTATTAGAGATTCCAAAGGATATCTTGACCACACCATACGACGCCGAGGCAATAGTGCCTCCGTCGAGTTCAAAATTGGGTAATGTTTCGGTTGATCCATTACTCATCAAGCAAGCTGTTGAGCTGCTTTCTAACGCCCAGAGACCTGTGATAATCGCTGGTAGCGGTGTCTACTGGTCAGGAGCCTGTAAAGAACTCGCTAAAGTGGCAAAATTATTTTCTGCTCCAGTTGCTTGTGAGGGCTTATCTGTAGGCTGTATCCCACAGGACCATCCACTTTCCATCGGCAACGCCATCGCAAATCCCCTACTAAAACAAGCTGATGTGCTTTTAGTTATAGGCGCAAAGCTCGATGAATTCCTTGGCTTTGGTAGAGATCCATCATTTTATTCTGAGGATGCAAAACTAATTCACATCGA
>JABXGU010000445.1 GCA_016550415.1 archaeon
CAGAAGCTTGATGTCGAAGCAGCAGTTGCTATCATCAATACACCTGATTGTGTCATCGCTGAAGGGCTTGCAGAATCTGGGACAGCCATTCTACGAGAGCGTCGTCCACCTACTGAGGCAGAGGAAATTACCAGCCATATAGGAAGGTTGCGTCGTGCTGTTGGCATAAATGCACTTGTTATGATGCACCAGCAAAATCGTAGTGAATCCGAAGTTCTCAATTATTTAATTGATTCTGGCGCTCTTGAAAAGGAGTATGCCCAGGCGCGAATACCTTTTATGACCGATGAAATGTGGGGGCCATATGGCTTTACATATTATATTGGTGCCTGGTTAGTCAAGGGCTTCTATAATGCAGCTCAAGAAGCGAATCTTAACGACGAATTTGTAAAAGCACTTTACCATGAACTTCATGTACCATCAACATTGCATGATCGAATTCGCGAACTTGACCTCAAACTCCCTCCCTTATCTGAATGAAAAGCGAAAAGCCAAATATTATGGTGCTATGACTGAATCATGAGGGAGTTGTATTTTGTCTAAATCATTCCCAATCTATGGAGTCACTCCAGCTCTAAACACGTTCTTTGGCGCATCCATTGATGCGTCTCAGGCAAAATTTGTAGTGGTGGGTGTTCCCTTCGATGAGACTAGCTCCTTTCGTCGTGGCTCGAAGAAGGGTCCCGAAGCTATTCGAGCTGCATCACAACAAATCGAGAGCTTTTGCTTTATTGAAGACGCGAAAATTGATGCCGCCACACTACGCATTGCAGATATTGGAGATGTAGTAGTAAAACCTGTATCTGTCCAAGGAATGCTTGAATCAGTGGAATCAATAATCGGTGTAATAAGTCAAAAACAACAAACAGCCATATTGCTTGGTGGTGAACACTCCCTCACCCTAGGCGCTGTCCGCTCACTTCCCCGCGACATTATCGTTATACAATTCGATGCCCATATGGATCTTCGTGAAACCTATAGCGGTACTCCTTTTTCTCATGCCTGCGTAATGCGCCGAATAGTTGAGCAATTGGGAGCCGATTGCCTCATTCAAGTAGGAATTCACGCAATCGCCAAAGAAGAATACGAGTATGCCAAGGAACACAACCTCACCTATTTCACAATCGAAGATATCACGAAACTCGGGATTCAAGCCATGATTGAACGCATTAAAAACGCTATTCCCCCAGGTCCTCCAATCTATATTTCTGTTGACATGGATGTATTAGATCCCGCATTTGCACCTGCGGTAGCTAATCCTGAAGCTGGCGGACTCACATCACGAGAATTATTCTCATTTATCCGAGCTCTCGCTCCTCGTAGTATAGGCCTTGACGTCACTGAAGTAGCCCCTCAGTATGATCAAGGACAGACTGCAATTTGTGCTGCTGAAGTTATCAAGACATTTCTTTGTGCAAAGGCGTCTTTCAAAAGTTGAAGTGGACTTCAGTTGAATTAAAGGTGATAGCGAAAGCCTTGATGCTGCTTTATTAAGGCTGGTTAACCAAGGAAAGCAGTAAAAAGCTGTAGGTCATAGGAGCGTCCTAAGCTCTTAAGGTGTTGAAAGATGACTGATGTTATGCAGGTTCTTGGCAAAATTGGTCACCGTGTTGACGAAAGAATGCTCGAATTACTAGCTGTTGGTGCCTCCAAGGACTTCAAAGAAGTAGTTTTTCATCAAGTGAAAGCTGGTGGAAAAAGGATTCGTCCAGCTCTAACCATTTCATTTTGTGAAGCATCAGAGGGTAACCCTAATGACGCCATCTCCGCTGCCGCAGTCATTGAACTCATTCACAATTATTCCCTCATTCTTGATGATATCATCGATGATGCCGTGGTTCGTCGCAATCTACCGACAACATGGAAAAAGTACAGCCTACCCTTTGGCATACTCGCCTCTACTCACTACCGTGAATCCATTGAAGAAGGCATACTTCAATCACCTAATCCTCTTGCGATTTCCCGAATTGTAGCTGACACTATCCGTGAACTCGTTGAAGGAGAACGGTTAGATGTGTTATTTGAACAAGTTTCACAAGAAAACAAATATGTCGACAGTATACGTTACCACGAGATTTCGTATGCAGATTATGAAACCATGATTGGATACAAGACTGCTTCACTCTTGCGAGCTGCATGTGAAGTCGGTGTAATCTGTGCTGATGCCTCCATGTCCCTCAGAGTTGCTGCACGTGACTTTGGTTGGAAAGCTGGAATAGCATTCCAAATGGCAGACGATGTGCTTGACCTTTTTGCAGAAGAGGAAAAACTGGGTAAGAAAGTCGGCAAGGACATTTACGAGCACAAACCTGGAAATGCGGTTATACTACAAGCGTTGAAGCTAATGCAGGAAAAAGACCAGACCTTCGTTCTAGATGTGCTCCGTACACCACAACCAAAAGAAACAGAAGTATCGAAGGTCATCAAGATGCTCAAAGAATGTGGGGCTCCTGATAAAGTTAGAAAACAAGCAGAAACGCTTGTAAAAGAAGCGAAGAATGCCCTTGAGCCCTTTCCCAATAAGGAAACAACCAAAATACTTGCTACACTTGTTGATTTCATCTATCAAAGAACATACTAGGATCATCGAACTAAAGCATGAGTTGTCTCATGATTCTAGATTTACTCCAATCCGTCTATTTCCAATAGGGCCTGAAGTTCTTGCATTGTAAGTTTTTCTCCTGATTGTTGCTTAGCTCTTGCCTGTTCCGCTAGTTTCTCCATCGCTTGTTGTTCCTGAGCCTTACGTTCCGCTTGTCGTTGTGCCTTAATTTTGGCAAGTTCCATTTTCAACTCCGCCTCTTGCCGGCGAAGCACTTCAAGTCTATCCCGCAACTCATCCGCTTCTTGGAGGCATAACACAAATTGTTCATGTGCCTCCTTCTCTTCTTTACGACTTGGTCCAATTGTGTCCGAAAGTTCAAGTATATTCTTATGCTTCTCTTGTGCTGCTTCAACAAGCTCAAGAAGTTCTTCATGATATCCTTGTGCCCGATCTCGTGCCTCTTGGATTTTCTCCCATAAAGTGTCTACTTCCTCTGGACTCGCATTTACCCGTTTTCTAACCTTCGAGACATGTTCCATTGTAACTGCAAGCTGCTCCATCTCCAAAAGGAGACTTCGTTCCTCCTCTATGGTAGTCGATGTTGTTTGCTGTTTCCACTCCAATGCCCGAAGTCTCTCCTGAAGCTCCTCAAGTGTGGCAATCTCTTCTATTCCCCCAAATTCCTCTCTTAAAATCTGCATCTTTTCCTGCAGCTTTCTTGCTTTCTCCTATTCCTCGTTTCGTAATTCTTTAAGCCTAGCAACTTCAGCGTTCAGTTTGTCCCGTTCAGCACGCAATTCCTCTACCTTATCCCAGACACCTGGCGTTTCTGATCGCAAACCATCTCTCTGGTCTCGCCATTCCCAAGCCCTATCACGTGCGTCATCTATTCCTCTCATACAAACTCGCATTGCTGCCTGCACTTTCCGTAACTTCTCCAAAACAATGCCAAATTGATCCTTCTCTTGAGCAGGATTACTAGTCATACTTTTTCACTGAACATGTAAAAGTGGACATAATTGTTGTTATCTAACAAGGAAATAATCAACATTTCTTGTAGCCTTAAATACTAGTTGGAAGAAAAAATCTACTTCCAATACATCAAACAAGAAGGATGTTGTTCATGGTTAACCCGCTACTAGCATTTGGAATCTCTAACCTGATATGGGATATCATTGCCTTGATTATCACCTTCGTACTAATACTAGTGCTTATCCGTGTAAATGATATACTTCGAAAACGAGAGCTAGTTCCCATCTATGTGTCTCGAAAAGTAATCCACACCTTTGCTGGACCATTATTCCTAGTATGTTGGTTACTATTCTCTGGTGATGGATGGAGCCGCTACTTCGCCTCCGTAGTAGCTTGGCTCTTCGTATTCCTCTTCTTGGCTCTTGGACTACAAATCATGAAGAACGAGGAATTCGTTCGTACAATGTCTCGGAGTGGTGAACCACGAGAATTCCTGAAGGGAACTTTGTTCTACGCGCTAGTGATGGCAGTATGTGCTATCACAATGTGGTATGTCCCCGCAAACATTGACGGTACCCCCAACTTTGCATACTTCATACCAACCGCCTTTCTCATCTTTGGACCCTTAGCAGGTGGCGACGGTTTTGCTGATATAATTGGAAGAAAGTGGGGGAAGCATAAATTCAAGATTTTCGCTGAGAAAAGCCTTGAAGGCAGCATAGCAATGTTCCTCTTCAGTATCCTCTTCACCTACGGGCTGCTAAGTATTTACTGGCTAATCATCGATCAATGGAGTGCATGGGGAACAATCAGTCCAATCGCACTACTCATTCCCATTATTGCAGTATCACTGGTATCCACAATTGTGGAAATGCTCAGTCCCAAAAATCTAGATAACCTACTCATTCCAATTGTTGCCTTTATCGTAGTCTTTCTGATATCACCAATGTTCTTCCCTTCCTACAACCTAGTCTGGAGTTTCTTTCCAACAATCTAACGTTTTCCTTACAACCCTAAGGCAAATAATCAAAGCATGAGCATAGCACTGAAAAGTGCCCGGTTGTAGTTATTATACCAACGGTTACATGTGGGAGAATGCAATGGTAAGAGACTTAGCTATCATTAAACTTGGTGGAGCCCTAATCACCGATAAAAGCAAACCGTACAGCCTGCGTGAGGATGTACTAAGACGAGTAACCAAAGAAATCGCAGAAGCCTTGGGTCCCTGCATAGTCATTCATGGTGTCGGTAGCTTTGGTCATGTTCCAGTTATCAAGCGCAAACTTTACACAGGTTACCAAAACCCAAAACAGCTTCCCGACCTCTCACAAACCATGATAGAAGTATTCGAACTACGCATGGCTGTGGCAAAAGCTCTCTTCGAAGCAAAATTGTCTCCTGTGCTCTTTTTACCCAGTAATCTTTTCATCATGGAAAATGGAGAAATTGCTGGTCACTTCGGGGGAGGTTTACGACGATACCTTGAGTTAGGAATGACTCCTCTTATTGGAGGAGATATGTGCGCAGATGAGAATCGTGGTTTCAGCGTCTGTTCTGGTGACAAAGTCATACACTTGATTGCCCAACTCATGAAACCAAAATATGTGATATTTGCCACTGATGTGGCGGGAATCTATACAGCTGATCCAAAACTGGATGCCAAGGCCAAGCTGATTCGTCACATTGCACTCAGTCGTATCCATGAAGTAGAAAAGCTTGCTGACGAAGCTGCCACTCCAGACATCACTAAAGGTATGCGAGGAAAATTAGAGGAAATCCGTGGTTTTGAGCCAATTCTTAGAGCAGGTGCAAAAGTTGCTATCTTGGGTATGATGGAACCTGGAATTTTAAAACGGTATATTATTGGAGATTCAGACGTTCCCTGCACACAGATTACACTGGAGCCCTAAATAGGAGATTTGCAGGTGCCTAAAGGTTTTGGGGAAGGTAGAACTACCGCAGAATGGGTGTAAGCAAAATGAAAATTCCTATAATGGAAATGGACAGGAAAGTTAGTCAAGTTAGGAAGTTTATGGTCGAATCCGATATTGATGCTTGGTTGATTTATGATTTCGAGGGCTCTGATGCAACAGGGGCTGCAATATTGGGCTCACTTACTCCGCATTCCCGACAATACGCAATAATAATTACACAAGATGAACCAATCATAATTATCAAGTCACAAATCGAATCCCATGAATTGATTGGGCTAGTACCAAATCTCAAAGTTATCAACTATAAAACGCAAAGCGAATTCAAACAAACGTTAAGTCGCCAAGGAGCTAGATATGGTTGTATCGCAGTCAACTGCAGTAAAAATCCTGTAACTGATTTTCTTCCCGCTGGGAGATTTGTGATGTTGCGTGAGTCTCTTCCATCCGCTAAATGGGTGTCAGGTGAGAACTTGATGCAAATAATTCACTCCGTTCTGACTCCCGCTCAATTATCTAGTCAAGAGCATGCGGCAAAGACTTGCACAAAAATCATGGAGCAGGCTTTTTCTTTCATTGCTGAACGTATTGGAAAAGTTCGTGAATGCGAAGTCGCTGACTTCATCCTCTCACGTTTCGCAGAGGAAAAACTTGTAACAGTTGAAGAACCCATGGTTGCAGTTCAAGCCAATTCTGCAAATCCTCATTACACCGCAGGTGATTATGTCATCAAGAAAAACAATCTTATCATGATTGATCTTTGGGCAAAGTGGGACATCTTTGCTGACATAACATGGATGGCATATACTGGCTCAAGTATTCCAGAAAAGATACAAGACATCTGGGGTACAGTTCTACAAGCCCGAAAAAATGCCACAGACTCGATTAGGCCTGGTATTCCTGGCAGTATACCAGATGAACACGCCCGTGAGGTACTCATAAAGGCTGGTTTTGAAAACAATATCTTACATAGAACCGGACATAGTATAGACTCTGCAGTTCATGGTAAGGGCGTAAATCTTGACAGCTTTGAAATGCCCGAAACTCGACTTCTCTTACCC
>JABXGU010000446.1 GCA_016550415.1 archaeon
CCCTTTTCATGTGAAAATCATGTAGCCGTTGCTTCTTTATACTTTTACCAGATTTAAAAGGTCGCTTTTCTTACAAATAAATTGGGAATTATTTGGGATTTCAACCAATATGTAAATCCTCTGGCAAGGTCATTTGCGAAAATTGTCTTTACTACTTTGGACCAAAGGGCAATGATGGACTTTTATGTCGTTTCATAAAGTCGCGTGCAATCTCGTCCAATGTTTGTTTTTGATCCTGATCGAGTGGTTTGGGGTCATGAGATGAAAGTATTTCCGTTACACGATGTTGTGCTCTCCGATGGCTGTCTTCGCTACCCTGCATTTTCCATGCATCAAAGGATTGGCGGTCAACAAGCTCTCCAGGCAGATAGTGTTCCTTCTTGAACCAACCCAGAGTGTGTTGCAGTCGTAAAAAGTCTCCTCCTTTCATCCCTACCTCTCGAAGCGCCTCAATTGCCAGTGTATCATCATTGACACCCACACCCTTGAGGAGTCGTTTTACCATGCCAGCTACGATGTCATCAAGAAGAAGCTTCTCAAAACTCTGGGTACTCTCAAAGCATAGCATTCCTGCCCCAGCAATATTATTCACGCCTGCTAGTGCTCCGAGGAGAAAACCTGTCGTCGACTCAAATCCACTCTGATAATCTGCTCCAATCTTGGAATCAGAAAGGCCAAGATAACCATGAGTTGGAATTCCATAATGTTTTGCCATCTGTGCATAAGCGCAAGTTAACATAATGCTCTCGATTGCACCTAACCGGGCTGTTCCATATCGCATATCAATTGCAGTTGGTGACCCTCCATAAATTACGGGCGCACCTTGTTTGGCTAATTGAGCAAGTACGAGTCCACTTAGTGATTCAGCGTTGTGCAAGACGAGCGACCCTGCGAGAGTAACTGGACCTGTAGCACCAAGCTGTGGCATTGAGATAGTTTCGATGGGTATTCCTGCCTTTGCTCCACATAGTAGGTCATGTACTGTTAGTTCACTCCACTGAAGCGGAGCCGATGGGCAAGCATCAAAAATTGCCAATGGCTTTGACCTTAGCTTCTTCGACCCTCCTGCAACTGCTTCCAACATTTGACGCATATCATCAAAGGCGTCTAGAGTAAAAGTTCCAGTGACTACTGGTTTCGTGGAATTCTGAAGAACAAGATAGAGTCGATATCGATCAGCAATTGTGGGTGGTACATCAGCAGGTATCAATGCAGTACTCTGTGCATCAATGTATGGAAGTGCATCGACTACACGTACGAATTCGACAACATCTTCCACAATTGGCTGGCGTCTCTCCCCTGTCTTTCTATCAAGTAGGTGTGTGGCAGCTGATCCAGGATTGAAATGAACTCTATCCCCTTCAAGTTGAAGCGCAGGTTGTCCATCCCTACTGTAAATGGTAATGCTCCTAGGTGCTTTTCGGAGTTCTTGTTCTATAAGAGAAGCAGGGATTTTTGCATGTTGTTTTTTTCGGTCTACTGAGCATCCTGCTTGTGCAAGAAGATCTAGTGCCTCTCCACTGTGGATAGTCATACCCACATCTTCCAGTAGAGAAAGACTTTCTTTGTGAATACGATTGACATCTTCTTCTGTTAGAAGTGAAAAATGAGGACGTAACGTCATCTGCTAGAAAACCTCTTCATTCATGATTCAATTTGTCCTATGAGGCGCTTCGCTACCTTGACAGCTTGGTTAAAGTCCACACCATATCCGTCGGCACCAATACTATCGGCAAAGCGCTTATTGACAGGGGCACCACCCACTAAAACCTTGATTTGTTTCTGTAGTTTTTCTCTCTTCACTAACTCGACGGTTTCACGCATACGATCCATTGTAGTTGTGAGTAGTGCAGACATAGCAATGATGTTTGCTTTTACTTCCTGAGCCTTAGCCAGAAACTGAGATGGTGAAACATCAACACCCATATCATAAACAGTGAAACCTGCAACAGTTAACATGGTGGCAACAATTGTTTTTCCGATGTCATGGATGTCACCTTGAACTGTGCCAATGACAATTGTGCCAATGGAATCGCCAGCAGTGGTGTCAGTTAGATGTGGTTCTAATAGCTTCAGTGCCTCTTTCATTGTCTCTGCCGCCACAGCGAGTTCAGGTAAATAGGCCTGACCTTGCTCGAAACGGTCACCTAAAACACGAATTCCTGGTGTTAAACCATTATTCACAACGGATCTTGCATCCAACTTCGTTTCGATTGCATGTTGAACTAGCTCCAGAACCTTATCAGTCTGGCAGGCAATCATAGCTTCACGGATGTCTGTCACCAGATTTTTGCTCATCGCTACCACCTATTCAAATCCAATAGACTCTTGTTACTTCTAAATCCTCAGTGAATGATTTCCCATTTATGTTGGTGTTTGTCTAATTCTTCTTTAGTTCGCTCGTCCATGGGGTGCTCGCGGTCTGGTATTTCAAGATGTTTTGGTTCTCCACAGAGTGGAGTGGTAAAGTATCGCTGTCCACTATCATTAATCATCGTGACGATAGTTTTCATTTCTGGATGTTTTTTAGCTAGTTTCATAGCAGCTGCCACATTA
>JABXGU010000447.1 GCA_016550415.1 archaeon
AGACATTTTCGGATTTTTCCCTTCTTTCCTACATGGCGCAGATAATCATCATTCTAATCCTCCTTATCTTTTCCAATTCAGTTCTACTCATAATTTGCAAAATGCCCATTAGCTTGGTTTTTGAGTTCGCTATCTGGTCAAATTTCCCTTTGGCGAGTTCCCTCATTAGTTCAATCCTCTTCCTCTCCATTGCCCTTTTTGTAGGGCTTTTACTACTAGTACGTCGTATTCGATTTGAACTCCATAATTCCATTTTTTTTATTCGAGAGCAAAATAATGAGGATGATGTAATTTTCCGCGAATACGCCATAACACATTCGATTCCTTGTTTGGGTGCTATGACATCCATATTCGTGGGCTTCTTACTTGGTGCAACAATTATGATAGAATGCTTCTTTCGTTTGCCGGGTTTGGGACGGTTCCTGTTTGAATCAGTGATTATGGAAAACTATTCGGTACTCAATGCTCTCTTCTTCTTGATTGGTGCATCGATAATTATTGCCCAGATGAATTCCGAAGTTCTGTATGGTGTGATGGTCCCTGGGAGTAGTTGTTGGATGAAAACTTGTAGTCATTAAATGTCTGTGATTCATCAATTTGTAGGTCGGCGGTACAGTTGTACGATCATTCCTGGTGCCTGTTCGTAGGGTTCACCATGAGGTTGGAATCCGAAGCTTTCTACTAGTTGGCACATTATCTTTTGATTAACTAGTATGTTGCATAGATTGGCAGGGGCTCCCTGTTCTTTGGCATAATCGATGAATTGCCGGTACATTGCACGTACTAGCCCCCGATGTCGATATTCTGGATGAACAGTCTGTTGTTCCCCTAGTAGACCATCAGGTGTTGAAGAAACCTTGTTTAAGCCTGCAATACGTCCATCATGGCGAGCTCCAAAATATTGGTAACCAGTGCGCATCTCCTCAATAATCTGTTGTGTGCTAAGGCAACGTTTTTGCCGCCATTGTGGGGCGACCTCTGAAGCATGAGGCCAAACTATAGCAAAAAGTTCAGCAATTTCAGGGGCATCGTCTTCAGTGAATTCTATTATTTGGATTCGTTCGTCTTCTTCTGGTGTTTTGGACGGATTCGGAGATTGTGATGCCATCTTTTCTTCTCACCTAGAGTATTGCGATGGCTTTCGATTTTCTATGTAGTATTAATTGCACGATAGGCTTCTTTAAGGGCTGTGCAGCCTCCGCATCGGATGCAACCTGCACGATGATTGAAGGGATTCAGCCCATACTGATGAAGAAGACGCACACAATCGAGATAGGTTTCGATTGTTTGGTTGAGTTGTCCAATATAGTCGGGAATGAAGTTTTCAAGTTTGGAACTAGGGTTGGGACGACATGGAACTGGTACTGGAATAACTCCAATTTTAATGCAGTTTTCAAAGCCAAGGTGGAGTTGTTTTGGGCTATCACCAAGACCTAGGAGAACGAAGGTACTAACTTGGCCCTGACCAAATAGATCAACAGCGGTTTTCCAAGCTTCAATATAGTGGGAATAATCTGCGTGCTGGAATTTCCCTGGGCAGTAGCGTCGACGTACTGCATCATCGAAAGCTTCGATGTGAATTCCGATTGTATCAACTCCGACATCATACAATGCACTCATTTGATTAGGTGATGAAGGAGGTTCAAGTTGCACTCCTATTGGTAGACGAGTATGTTGACGTAGAACTTTTATGAATTCAACATAATCACGGATACCACGATCTGAACGAGCTTGACTACCAATTGTGAGGAGTATATGTTTGGCACGTTCCTCCTTTTCAGCAGCTTGAAGGACAGCTAGGAATTGTTCTGGTTCTTTTCGAAGTATAGTATTGCCCAAGCTAAGTGAGAAGGGAAGACTACAAAAATGGCACTCCATTCCTTTAGAAAAATAATCACATTGTTGAACTATTGTGCTAGCTAGGCAATCAATACCATGTACAAGAGCAATATGGGTCATTGGTGTTCCATCTGGAAGTGACTTACGATAGAACTTTGGACTTGGAATTACCTTAGCTGAAGACAATCCTTCGTCTAGATCTAAAATGTGGAGTTGACCATTTTTTGAGGGCTCTAATGTGAGGGCCCCCAATTGTTTGGCTTGTTTTCCATGACGAGCTGGCGCGTTCACCACGATATCCTTGTCCAACAGGAAATAACGTCCGAGTGTTGGCCCTGCACCTCCTTCCCGACCACCAAACTCCGTAGGAGGAAGAATGACACCATGACTAAGCAGAGCTACCTTTAATCGCAGCAAATCATATTCAGAGGATGTAGGTGCCATGGTACTCGCCAGTGCTTTCCTTTGGTTGATTAACCCAACTAAAGGTTTCTCTCTCACTAGTACAATTTTTCTAATCCTAATTCTTAAGAGTGATTCGTCAGTACTATCAGATGACCTTTAGTAGAGAGGTATATTTCCTCTATTGTTTTACTGCATATTGGTCAAAGAACCTGGATAGGTCAACATTGCCTCCACTAAGGATTATGCCAACACGCTGATTTTCTATTTTGTCCCCTATTTTTAATAGTCCAGCTAGAGGAACTGCCCCTGAAGGCTCAACCACAAGTTTCATTCGTTCCCACAGTATTCGCATTGCATCGATAATCTCTGATTCGGCTACGGTGATAATATCATCAACTGTGTTCTGGATTATCTTGAACGTTAATTCGCTAAGAGAGGTACGGAGCCCATCAGCGATGGTTTCAGGCTTGACACTGGGATGCAACTTGCCAGTTTTAAATGAACGATAAGCGTCATCAGCTTTTTCTGGTTCAACACCGATGATCTTCGCTTTGGGACAAAGTCCCTTTGTCGCTATTGCTGTGCCGCTAATGAGACCCCCACCGCCAACAGGTACAAATATGTAATCTATTGCACCAACCTCTTCAATCAATTCGTAGGCTGCAGTCCCATTCCCAGAAATGACACGAGCATCATCATATGGATGGATTAGGACATAATTGTGCTTTTTAATGAGGTCATTAGTTGTTTCAATTCGACTCTTATTTGTGGGTTTACACAGCACAACTTCTGCACCATATCCACGAGTGGCAGCTAGCTTAACAGGCGATGAATCACGAGGCATCACAATGGTCGCAGCCATCCCAAGCATCTTAGCAGCTAATGCCACTGCTTGGGCATGATTCCCCGAAGAATGAGTAATAACACCCCGTTCCTTCTCTTTCGGCGAAAGTTGGACAAGTGCATTATAGGCTCCCCTGAATTTGAATGCACCAATACGCTGTAAATTTTCGCATTTGAAGAAAATGCTACAGTCTGTCATGCGATTAATGGTCAATGAAGTCATTATTGGAGTCTGGATTACCGCGCGACGAATCCTCTCATAGGCATCCTTCACATCTTGGAATTTAACCATAATCTCTCTTTGGTTATTATCTGCCAAAAGTGTTATTCGTTTTGGTCAAATTCGAAGAATTTAGTTTTGACTTATAGAGAAAGGCTTAATATAGACACAAAAGGCGAAGTAGTGTCCCACATGAATTTAATCATCTGAAAGTGGTCTTAGTATGACATCAAAGATTGCAGTAGTGGCAATTGGCGGTAATTCGCTTATCAGGGATAAAAGCCACCAAACTGTTCCAGATCAATATGCTGCAGCCCAAGAAACATGTAAACATATTGCAGATTTAATTCAGCGAGGATGGGATGTCGCCATCACTCATGGTAATGGTCCCCAAGTTGGCTTCATTTTACGTCGATCTGAGCTGGCTGCCCATGAACTCCACGAAGTTCCCCTTGACTTCTGTGGAGCAGATACACAAGGAGCCATTGGCTATATGCTTCAACAAATTCTATACGCTGAATTCCAACAACGAAAGATGAAGAAACAGGCAGTAACTGTAGTCACCCAAGTTCTTGTCGATAAAGATGACACTGCTTTTGAGAAACCAAACAAACCGATTGGAACTTTTATGGATAGAGAAACTGCTCAAAGACGTGAGTCTGATGGCTGGCATATTGTAGAGGATGCTGGGCGTGGCTGGCGACGGGTAGTCCCTTCACCAATCCCGCGCCAAGTCATTGAGG
Organism: archaeon; assembly: GCA_016550415.1. The sequence goes on from JABXGU010000447.1 coordinate 4,051, forward strand.
CTCCAGTAGTCATAAGACTGCTTAATGAGGGCTTTATCGTAATTACTGTGGGAGGTGGAGGAATCCCTGTCATAGCAGATGATGAAGGCAAATTGAAAGGGGTAGC
>JABXGU010000448.1 GCA_016550415.1 archaeon
AGGGAATCATGATTCAACAACATCTCAAAGAATTGGAAAATAATGGGCAAGTCTATCAAATTGATGAGAAGTTTCATCAGATCAAAAAATGAGTGGAGATTTATTATCGCAGTCAAGTTAGAATTGTTCGTCTTCAGATTTGAATTTCACGTGTATGAATTTACTGACGTTGAGCCAGTCATTTAATTGTATCATCACCCGCGTTCGCCATTTCCATCTTTTCTCTCGTGTTATTCGAGCAAAGAGTGGGAACCACTCAAGAATATTCAGTCGATCAGACCATTTGTGAATCTGTTTTTCTGGATTTCCTATCCCAAAATGAATATTAACACCTTGGATACCACAGGTTTGAAATCGTCGTTTTACAATCCGGATGCCCAGTTTAGAGGGCATGTCAAAGAAAATTTCACCGCCGGGAAACTTGGCAGCCATGGCATGAAATAAATCTGCAACGTTGTTTTCGGGAAAGTAATGAAATAAGCCTCCTGCAAAACAAAATAACCCATTTTCTTGGGTGAAGTTGATTTTGTTAAACCAAGTATAATCAAAGACAGATTTTGCGATGCAATAGTTACGATCATATTCGGGGAGGAATCGTTTTCGATAAGCAATGGCTTCAGGTAAGTCAAGATCATACCAAGTAATCTGGTTATTATCCACTCGGGGGAATGTAGTATCCAAACCGCAGCCGATATTCACGATTGATGCCTTTGGGTGTTCATCAACAAAGTTTTTGATGATATCATCAAAAGTTCGTGCACGAACCAGGAAGGTGAGTCCATAGAATTCGTCAATGAATTCCTCCATGGCTTGGAATTCGGCTTTTGCTTCTGGATGGTTCGCTATTACTTTTTGGATTAATTGTTCGGCTTCAGTATCTGTCAAAATCTCCGGATATAATTGACTGTATTTTGCTCGAGCCCATAAGGGACCAACCATAGTTGACTCTAGAGTCACAGAAACTGTTTCTTCGTTCTTTGACAATAGTAATTCACACTCACAGTTAGTCCAAGTAAATCTATTTATGTTCACTTTCTCCAACACGATACAGGTATACTTTGAGGTCGTTGTCTATCTTGATTGGCATCCACCCATCAAAGGTGTAGCGATTTGAGACTATTCGCGTCCCTGGTTGCAGTTCTTCAATGAATTTCGACTTCAACTTCTGATTAACTCGTTGACTTTGAAACACCGTGATAACGGTGGCAGCTTCCAGACTTTGATTGAAGAAGTTTCCTTGGATTAGTTTGACCTTCTGACTGAGCCCTTGCCGTTGGATGGCCCGGCGCGAAAGTCGTATTCGAATTGGATCGGCTTCAATTCCCACCGCGTTTGCTCCGAATGCTTGTGCTGCCATTATGATTATTCGTCCATGACCTGATCCTAAATCATATACAATATCTTCTTCTACGATGTCAGCAAGTTCTAGCATTCTTCGAGCGACATTCACCTCTGTTGGCACATACATCGAACCGATGGCTATTGGCCAGATGAGCCATACAAATATTCCAATTAAACATAATAGAAAAACGATAACCCCTAACCAAAATACCAGCCAGAAATCCACTATTATCACTGAGATACAATGACCAACACGTAGTTGATATGCATTTACATAGTATGAGCAAATCTGTTTTGATATTGGAGCTTCCGGCTATTCCATAAGGGCAAAGCAAGCCTTTTTATAGCTGTGTTAATGCTGCACGTACATCAGTACCGATAAGTGAATGTTGTTTGGGCTTGTCTTTCTCCATGCGGAGTGATTCCCGAGTAAAGTTCCCTTTTTGGAAGACTGATTATCGAAGTAACGTGGTACCCAGAATGAGTTATGATAGAGAGCCTGTTGAGGCAACAGTCGCAGACCTGCGACCATTTATGA
>JABXGU010000449.1 GCA_016550415.1 archaeon
CCTTCACTGTCGTTTTTGATTGTGACACCTAGATATTGCTTATATTTTTCATTCCAGACAGATGGTAGCTCTGATACTTTGATTTTTCCAGCGAAGAGGCCTCTTTCAATTTCGAATCGGATGATAACATGGAGTGAGTAGGTTACCTCATCAGCTTCGATACGGATTTTTGAGCGTTTTACATTGTTGATGGCACGCACAAATTTGTTAGTATTAATGTCTTTGAAGAGTCCTCCAGTGAATTTGTTAAGTTTGGGGAGGAAGAATCGAACGAATTCCGGAGAGCGCCCAACAACATTTTCTACAAAACGAGATTGGGATTCGTGAATACCATAACTAGATGCATCGCCTACTGGTTGGAACTTCCACTTCTGGGGGTAGTTTTGTTCGTAAATCGCGTGTCCTGTCTCATGGAGTGTAGAGTAGAGGGCTGATGCAAAATTCTTTTCAAAGTAGTGTGTAGTGATGCGTACATCTGAGTAGTAGCCAGTTGTGAAGGGATGTTCTGTTTCATCTATTCGACCTCCTGCCTCAGGTGATGTTATATCGAATTTTAGGAAGTCTGCTAGAGCAATTGCTATTCGTCGCTGTATTTCTAATGGAACCGGGCGATTAAGAAAGGATATGTCCATGCCCTTGGTAGCTTTAATACAACGGTCTGCAAGTGGAACTAGGTGTGTACGGAGTTCGCTGAAGACACTAGCAATAATGTCCTCAGTCATCTTCGGTTCAAAGAGATCTATGAGAGCATCATAGGGTGTAGCAGTTTCTTTCACCTTCATCAGAATATCTGCGCGTTGCTTCGAGAGTTTGACTAGCTTTTCTAGCTCTGGTTCAAAAAGTGACCAGTCCTTCGCAGCCTTTGCCTTTTTCCAGACATTAACTGTTTTGGCAGTTTGCCTAGCCAGTGCTGCGACTAGCTCTTCAGGGATTTTTGTAGCTACATCATGTGATTGACGAATAAGGTGGATATTTCGTTTCTGTACAGGATTCAGTTTTTCAAGGGTTGCTTTTCGCTCAAGCTCTTTCAGTAATTTTCCGATTTCTGGGCTTTTAGATATCCTATGCACCATTTGTTGGAGTAAAGCTAATTGTTCACCACGCTGTGCATATGCTGCTGGCGGAATATACACTTCCATATCCCAATTCATAATCTGACGAATTGTTTGGATTAAGGTGACTTCTCTTTCTTTTACCATAAGCTCGTCATAAGCTTTCATATTCTTCAGCTCCAAAGAAACTAATTGGTGATAGCTACATCATTTGCTTACTCGAACCTTAAAAGACAGTTGGAAAGTCAATATCTATCATATCATTTTTCTTTGGAGTTGATTTGATTTTTTTACGAACAACCATCTACTTTTTAGAATTCAAAGAGAGCTGGCTAGCTAACCCAACTATTGATATGGTGGGATAAGCGAATGGGTGACATCTCACATATATTAAAACCTCATATTCTTGAAACTGAACCCTATAGCCCAACAGCAGTGTTAAGAAAGCTGTATGAGGTTCGGTCAGATTATGCACGCTTGATGGGAAACGAACTCCCCTTTGGCGTATCACCTAAGGTACGACAAGCCATCATTGATATGATACCTAAAGCGCACCTTTATCCTGACTCTTCATACTATGAGTTGAAACAGGCTCTCGAACAATATACTGGTTTTAATGAAACGCATCTAGTCGTAGCTAATGGATCAACTCAATTTCTCGATGCCTTCTATTATGGTTTCATTGAGCCTAGCGACTCTGTTCTTTTTGTCCCACCTGATTATGGTCCGTATCGTATTCGTCTAAAAATCTGTGGTGGACTTGCCCAGATGGCTCCACGTTCCCCCCCTGACTATTCTTGGAAGATAGACCATGTCTTTGATGTTATCACTCCGCAAACGAAGGTTCTAGTGATTGTTAGCCCCAACAATCCTGTGGGCAATTGCATACGTGAAGCTGATTTCCGCCGCATCCTTGAAGAGAATCTCTTAGTTGTGTTGGACGAGGCTTATTTTGAATTTGCAGATGAAACCCTTGCTCACCTCGTAAAGGAATACTCTAACCTTGTTGTAACACGAACATTTGCCAAAGCCTTTGGATTCGCAGGTCTACGTCTTGGCTATGCCATCACAACACCACAACTAGCAACATATCTAACCAAGGTGCTTCATCATTTCCCCGTTAATTCGCTAACTGCAAAAGCAGCTATTGCAGCCCTTGAAGATAAAGAATATCTAGAATATGTACAACGTGAAATACGAGCAGGTCGCACCTACTTGTACGATGAGCTTAACCGGCTTCCTGATGTTCATGCCTTCCCTTCCAAGACGAATTTTGTCCTCTGCCAATTCAATACGCCTAATATCTCCTCCAACGACATTGCTCAACAACTTCTCAACCAAGGAATCATTGTACGCGATTACACTGGCAAGGCAGGATTAGACGGTCAATTCATTCGAATAACTGTAGGTACAAAGGAACAAAACGATGCATGTATACGAGGAATAACGGAAGCCCTTCAAACCAAATAACAAGCATATTTCAGGTGTCCTTTTCAAACATCCTATAGACCATTAATGGGACACTATGCAGGTCAACCTGCTAGTATTATCTATGAATTCAAACCATCCTATTAGGCAGCAAACTTTTCTCCTATGAAAGAGGGATTGCTATGCCTGAGAAGTACATTATAGCTAGTGACTTGGGCACCAGTGCAACCAAGACAAGCATCATTGATTTGAAAGGCAATATACTGGGTACAGCCAGTAAATCCTATCAAGTTGAATATCCCCATGAGGGTTGGGCTGAACAAGACCCTCAAGACCATTGGAATGCAATAAAGACTACAACACGCCAAATCATTGACGCCACAAAGATTGACCCTCGTGATGTTGCAGCCTTTACATTAGACGCAATGATGCTATCTGTTATCCCCGTTGATAAGAAAGGACGCCCTTTAAGAAAGACAATCCTTTGGCTTGATGTTCGTGCTACAGATTATGTCACTGATTACCAGAACCAGTTCCCCCTTGGTGACCTTCTAACTAAAGGCGTCATTCCCGTCGCTTCCGCCAAGGATCCAATACCCAAACTTCTATGGATAAAGGATAAGGAACCTAGAATTTTCAAAGAAGCAGATCGGTTTGTAGATGTAAAAGACTGGATTCTCTACAAATGTGGCGTTGGCGATTTCTATACTGACTGGAGCTGCGCTTGTCTTTGGAATTATTTCAACCTTAACACAAAACAGGCTGAACCTGAACTCATCGAAGAAGGCATTGGAATCCCAATGGACAAACTTTCCCATCTCGCAAAGACCACAGATGTACTAGGTAACCTCTCTTCTGAAGCTTCTAATGAATTAGGTCTTACAAAGGAGACAAAAATTGTCTGCGGGTGTGGCGATGTTCCCGCTGTAGCTATAGGCTCTGGTGCAATCACTGATGGTAAGCCCCATCTATATGTGGGTTCATCTGGGTGGATTGCCCAGCATCAGGAGCAGGTACAATTCGACTTCAGTGGCGCTGGAACCATTGCCAGTGCAAATCCCGATCGCCTACTCCTAACAGGTCAAATGGAAAGTGCCGGAGCATGCTTATCTTGGCTTGTTGATAATGTCTACACAACAGAGTCTCAAGAGGCTAAGACAAAGAATATTGACGTCTATGACCTTGTTATCAAGGCTGCGTCTGCAATACCTCCTGGAAGTAATAATCTCATTTATCTACCGTGGCCAGTGGGCGAACGCTGTCCATTCATCAATCCTTATGTACGCAGTGCCTTTCTCAATCTTAGCCTAGACCATACACGAGCTCATCTTGCACGTAGTGTCTTGGAGGGAGTTGCCTACAATACTCGCTGGGTGAAAGACGCCCTAGCTTCAATGGACCACAAAGTAACCTCCTTGAATGTCTGTGGTGGCGGTGCTAAAAGCGATTTATGGCTGCAAATCTTTGCTGATGTTCTTAATGTTCCTCTCCATAGGGTTACAACTCTGCAGGATGCAGGATCAGTAGGTGTTGCCTTAGTAGCGTCGGTTGCACTAGGTTATTTCAAATCGTTTGGTGAACTAGAAAAGGTATTCAAGGTGGATCAAGTAATAAGCCCCAATCCTGAAACAGTTGCCATTTATGAACAGTTATATCAGGATTTTCGGGGAATCTTCGATCAGTTCAGTGCTGTATGCTATCAGCTTAACGCTTAACCAATCATTTGCCTGACTTTTCTTTTCTCTATTCTTTCCTTGACACTCAGAAGTCAATTGATTGATGCAACCATTGACCTTTTAACGTGAATAGGGTTATGGCTTTAGAGTGTTCAAAATGACAGAATCAGATATGTCATGGAATCTTAATCCCCTTGTGAAATCAACAAAGCCTGAGGATTTCAAAGCCCAGCTTGACAAGGTTGTTGCTGAAGCAGAGCAACTAGCCTCTGAATACAAGGGGAAAATCGAATCACTTGATGCAGAAGGACTTCTTGTCCTTATTAAGCGCATGGCGGATTCTTTCTATGCTCGTGAAGGGTTTATAGTATATGCTTTCAGAAAATATGATGCAAATTCATTAGATACAGAAGCTAAGCAAATCAATGATATTGCCCGTAGGGCTCTTATGAAAGTTCGACAACTACTTGCCTTCGTTGATATTGAAACTGCCAAACTAATCTCTAAGAATCCTAAATTAATAGATGATCCCCGACTGGCAGAATATCGCCATTCTCTAGAACGCTTGAAGCGCCAGGCACCATATTATCTTTCGGATGCAGAAGAGCAACTGGTTATCCAAAAAGACCGATTTGGAATTGATTCTTGGTATCAGCTTCAAGGTGATTGGCTTTCCACACGTGTTTTCGAAATCGAAGTAGATGGCGAGAAAAAAATAATGCATTATGGAGAAATAGTCGCACTTTATGAGCATCCAAATAGACAGCTTCGCAAAGAAGCTAACCGTATTGTCTACGAAGGTCTTGGGCAAGATGAAATTATTTGGGCAAGTGCAATCCGTGCAATCTTTGGCAACCATATAGAGATTGGCAAGACACGAAAGTGGCCCAGTGCACGAACATCAAGTCTAATCATCAATGATGTAGATGAGGCTAGCATAGATGCTCTAATGAAAACCGTGGTTGATAATGTTGGACTCTATAGGCAATATTTAAACTTGAAAGCACAATTGATGAATTTGCCAAAATTAGCTAATTATGA
>JABXGU010000450.1 GCA_016550415.1 archaeon
TACTGTGTCTGTATTTCGACACTTTGGTCAAGAAATATCCACACTCTTCGCGAAAAGGTGACCATTAAAGCCTTTCAAAACGTCATAGCTAGTCAATGACTCTTCTTGATTTTCTTCTGGTTTGTGATTCTCTAAAACGTATACCTCGAACAGGGTGGCTAACTCGAGGAGTAACACCTGCCACAGTAGAAGATGTCGCAGGTCACTCTCATACAACTGCACTTGTGGCTTACTTTTTAGCATTACAAGGAGAAGAAGAGGTGAATCTCCGTCATCTTCTTTTAATGGCACTCATCCATGATCTTCCTGAAGCCAAACTAGGTGACATTCCACGTATCCCCTCACCAGAACTTGGTGAATTCTATCATGCCAAACGACTAGCTGAGAACCAAGTCATGACATCTTTGCTGTCTAATCTACAACCAAAACTCCGAACTGAACTAGCCAATGTTTGGCAGGATTTCATTAAAGGTGCAAGCTATGAGGCACGTCTTGTTGAAGCTGCTGACCGACTTGCCGCCGCCCTACATGCCCTTCACCTAATTAAGGCAGGCTATCAAAAGGATCTTTTCGAGCCCTTCTTTACGCATGGCGAAAAAAGCCTTGCCACTCTAAAAATTCCTCTAGCAAATAAGACCATGGAGAACCTGCGGAAAGAAGCAGGATTATAATTTCCTGGATGCATGGAAATTAAAGAAGAAAATGTTTAAGATATGCATTCAATGAGAAACGAATGAGGCGTTCTGTGATGGTTCCACCAATCGATAGCAAAGCAACTAATCCCCTCAGGAATCTGCGTAGAACCCATTACTCTACAAAGCTGACGCCAAAGATGGATGGACAGCGTGTCACAATTATGGGATGGGTTCAACGAATACGTCGACTCAGTCGACTCAGTTTCTTGATATTACGTGACCGTGAAGGCTTGATTCAGTGTACTTTACATCATGACCAAACAGATAGACAATTACTGGAAGTATTGGATAATTTAGATAATGAGTATGCCATTGCAGTTGTCGGGCAAGTAAAACGAGAAAAACAAGCCAAGCGTGGAGTAGAGCTCATACCAGAACGTATAGTCATTATTAATGACTCACCAGCCCAACTACCATTAGACACATCAGGAAAAGTTGAAGCCGATATGGACACACGACTTGACCATCGTGTAATGGATTTACGTCGACATAAGAGCCAGCTTTTATTCAAGATTCAGCATTTTACTGTGTCACGAATGCGCCGATACTTGGAGGCGAGAGGATTTCGTGAAATTCATACTCCTAAAATTGTGGCAACAGCAACAGAAGGGGGAGCAGATCTATTTCAAGTCAAATACTTTGAAAAAAAAGCATTTCTTGCGCAGAGTCCACAATTCTATAAGCAGCTATGCTTGGTGGGCGGTTTTGACCGAGTATATGAAGTTGCACCAGTATATCGTGCTGAGAAGCACAATACGCCTAGGCATTTGAATGAATATACTAGCTTCGACTATGAGATGGCTTGGATTCGTGATGAAGATGATGTCATGCAGCTAGAAGAACGTATGTTGAAATCCGCTTTTTCAGAAGTAGAGAAAAAATGTGCAGATGAACTGGAACAACTAGGCTCAGAAATTCAAGCACCTAAACTTCCTATTCGCCGAATAGAGTTCCGCCAAGCAACAGAGATTTTGGCAGAGGAGGGTCTGAAGCTGCCACCAGATACGGACATAACCAGCGAAGGAGAGGAAATACTGCATCAAGTTGTCAAACGAGAAACCGGAGAGGACTTTTACTTTCTCACAAAATACCCAGCAGCAATACGTCCATTTTACACGATGCCACTGGATACTGACCCCACATTAACCAGGGGATTTGACTTGATTTATCGAGGAATAGAGGTGACCACTGGTAGTCAAAGAATTCACCGTTATGATATGCTATTGGATGCACTGAAAGCAGCAGGACTTCGTCCAAGAATATTTGCATTCTATGTTGAACCATTTAAGTTTGGGGCTCCACCTCATGGGGGTCTGGCAATAGGTATTGAGCGACTTACTATGCAAATGCTAGGATTCGAAAACATCCGTGATGCATGCCTTTTTCCCCGTGACCGTACACGACTTGTCCCCTAGCATTTAAGTTTAAGAATTGTAACATAATTTCGTATAGCAGGAGATGTGGATTTTATGGCAAAACCAAGTGACCA